>DCDB01000110.1 GCA_002316215.1 Lachnospiraceae bacterium UBA1066
AGCAAGTACATGCCGCCTGTACTACAGCAGCAAGTGCAGTTTGGTCAGTGATTTTTCAACACGGCGGAAAGCGGCTTCGTCAGGGCATGAGAGGGTGTGCAGATGAATTCCCTCAGTGAGGCATGAGAGGGGCTGCGCATCCAGGCGGCGGCATGAGATGATGAACTCGTCGACGTCGTGACGGCTGGAAAGCTGGAGAAGGCCGGTCAGCTGCCCATAGACCGGATGTTCGACGATGACGTCAATGACCGTGCAGCCTTCGTCGACAATCGCATAAAGTTCCGCCTGCATCGCCCCTGCACCGTGACGGCACGCGATCCGGTGCGTGTAACGGCTGTCCGCCGGCTGCATCAGATAGCCCCGCGGCGTGGCGCTTACCTCTGCACCGCGTGCTCTAAGAAGCGCTACGTCGCCTACGATAATCTGACGGCTGACATTCAGCTGCGCCGCTAAACAGGATGCGCTGACCGGTGTGCCCGCTGCCTTAAGTATTTCCGTAATTTTGCTGCGTCTCATTTCAGCATTCATATTCCGCCCCCTGAAACCTAAGGTGACCCCTATACAAAAGAAACCACCATCATTCTATACCATTCTTAAAGATTTTGAAAAGTTTTTATACTCATAAGTGCATTTTGCGCGAACAGAATAATTTAGAAGAAAAAACCGGATGGAAAATCGTTTGCGTTTTTACTTTACAAAATTAACGTACTGAGGTATAACTTTCATAACGGCTTAAAATCCGGGGTATCCAATGGGGGACACTGCAGTTGCGGTGCCTTTTTTTATATAAGAAAATCAGCGCAGAATACATTTTTTGCAGCCGGAGCTGCATTTTACGGAGGATTTAATGCATATAACGGGCATTCGCACAGGCAGGCTTGAAGCGCCGCTTATAACACCGTTTAAAACTGCAATACGTACGGTTGACAAAATAGAGGATCTTACTGTATTTGTCGAAACGGACGGCGGGCTTACGGGACTCGGTGAAGCTGCGCCGACCGCGCCGCTTACCGGCGATACCTTCATTTCCATGGAAAATGCGATCCGCGCTTACATTGCACCGGCGATCCTCGGGATGGAAGTTACATCGGATCCCGCTTCCCTGGAGATGGTTTTCGGCAAAATGAAGAGCTCTATTGCGCGGAACACTTCTGCAAAAGCTGCTGTTGATATCGCGCTATATGATCTCTTTGCAAAGATTAAAGAAGAGCCGCTGTACCGTGTTCTCGGCGGGCTTTCATGTGACAATACAGCTGCAGGCTGCAGCACAGGCCTTTCAGGCGGTACGTCCGCCTGTGCGCCTTTCGTCGAAACCGATATTACCATCAGCGTCAATCCTATTCCGGAAATGGTACGGGATTCCCTTAAGGCTGCGGAACGGGGCTTCCATATTTTAAAGCTGAAGACCGGGCTCGATGCGAAAACGGATCTTGAACGTATTGCGGAAATACGCAGGGCAGTCGGCCCCAAAATGCGGATCCGCGTTGATGCGAACCAGGGCTGGACTCCTGATACGGCGGTGAAAATTATACGCGGGATAGAAGATGCCGGCATCGGGGCGGAACTGGTCGAACAGCCTGTACGGGCGGACGATATTGAAGGACTTGCCTTCGTCACAAAGCACGTCGATACGAAAATCCTGGCGGATGAAAGTGTTTTTTCTGCCCGCGATGCGCGCGAGATCATACGCATGAAAGCGGCGGATTTCATAAATATTAAACTGATGAAAACCGGAGGAATCCACGAGGCGCTCTGCATCAGCCGCCTTGCGGAAGAGGCCGGTGTGGAATGTATCATGGGCTGCATGCTGGAAAGCGGGATTTCGGTCGGAGCCGCCGCGCATCTTGCGGTATCCCGGAAAAACATAACGATGGCAGATCTTGACGGGCCTGTTCTTGCAAGTAAGAATCCTTACAGCGGCGGGCCTGTGTACGACGGGGCGGTGATCCGCATGAACGAGACGCCGGGAATCGGCATCTTTATGGGGACTGTCCCCACAGGAGTGTCTTATGGAGAAAAATGACGATATTCTGCTTGAAGTGAAAGATTTGCACGCTTCTCTCTATACGGATGCGGGAGAGGTGCAGGCCGTCCGCGGCATCAATTATAAGCTGCGTAGAGGCGAGGTGCTGGGCATCGTGGGCGAGAGCGGCTGCGGCAAGAGTATTTCTACGGCCTGCATCCTGAGCCTTCTGCCGGCCTCCGGCCGTGTGACGCAGGGGGAAATTCTTTTCGAAGGGCGTAATCTCCTGAAAATGTCCAGGCATGAGCTGATGGATGTCCGCGGCAATGAAATTGCCATGATTTTCCAGGATCCGATGACTTCCCTGGATTCTCTTTTTTCAGTCGGCTACCAGATCGATGAAAGCTTAAGGAGACACACATCTCTTTCAAAAAAAGAGCGTCATGACAGGATTATTGAGCTTCTGAAAATGGTCGGGATTTCAGAACCTGAACGACGCATGAAACAGTTTCCTCATGAATTTTCCGGAGGCATGCGCCAGAGGGTCATGATTGCCATGGCGCTTGCGTGCAATCCGAAGCTTTTGATCGCAGACGAACCGACAACGGCACTCGATGTGACAATACAGGCGCAAATTATCGATCTTATCCGGGAAATTAAGAATAAAATCGGAATGGCTGTCATTTTCATCACGCATGATATGGGGGTCGTCGCTGATATCAGTGACAGGATTGCGGTCATGTATGCGGGAAAATTCGTCGAGACGGGAGACAAACGCAGCATTTTCTACCATCCCAGGCACCCTTATACAAAAGGAATCCTGGCTTCGGTTCCGCATATTGACGAAGAAAATGAAAAGCTTGTCGGAATTGACGGGAATCCGCCGGATCTGGTACATGTCCCGTCAGCCTGTCCGTTTGCGCCGCGCTGCGGGGAATGTTCCGAAAAATGTAAAGCAAGTGAGCCGGAGCTTTCTCCGGTGCCGGAGAGCGAAGATCATGCGTGCGCCTGCTTTTTAAATATCTGAAGTACAGTAAATTTATCTTTGGGGACTGTCCCCAAAGGTAAACCGAAAGGAACTTTATGTCTGAGGAACTTCTGAAGGTTGAACATTTAAAAAAATATTTTTCCATTCGCGCTTCTGCGATGCACAAGATTGATTCCCATGCCCTCGATGATGTGAGCTTTGACGTAAAAAGAGGAGAAACCTTCGGCATTGTAGGTGAGAGCGGCTGCGGGAAGACGACGCTCGGACGCACGATTCTGCGGATTATAGAGCCTACGTCAGGCGCAATTACTTACGACGGAGCAGATTTATTGAAGGCGGATATGCGGAAGTACCGCAGCAGGATGCAGATTGTCTTTCAGGATCCGTATGCATCGCTGGATCCCCGGATGACGGTTTCGGATATTATCGGAGAAGGGCTTGACCTCAACAAGATGGTGTCCTCGAAGTCGGAGCGCCAGGATAAAATCCTGGCTATTATGGATACAGTCGGACTTTCTCATGATTTTTATAACCGTTATCCCCATGAATTTTCCGGCGGCCAGCGCCAGCGAATCGGAATCGCCCGCGCCCTGATCGTTAATCCGGAATTTGTTGTCTGCGACGAGCCGGTTTCGGCACTGGACGTTTCGATCCAGGCCCAGATTATCAATATGCTTGAAGAAATACAGAAGAAAGACAAGCTGACGTATCTTTTTATCGCACATGATCTTGCTGTTGTTAAGCATATTTCCAACCGTATCGGCGTCATGTATCTGGGACATCTTGTGGAAATGACCGGAAGCAGTGAACTGTATGCGAATCCGCAGCATCCCTATACGCGGATGCTTCTTTCGGCTATCCCGATTGCGGATCCGGATAAAGCGGCCGACGCAAGAAGAATCATCGCCCAGGGAGAGATCCCCAGCCTTATCCATCCGCCGACCGGATGCCCGTTTAATACCCGCTGTCCTTTTGCAAAGGATATCTGCAGGCAGGAGATTCCTTACCTGAAGGAGAAAGCGCCGGGCAGCGGTCATCTTACGGCATGCCATCTGGTTGATTCCGGTGAGATTTAAGCCCCGTCGGCATACGGGATATTAAGTCGGAAGATTTTGAAATTGAGACATAAGTTTTTCCGGATATGGGAATTAAGAATATAAGGAGAAAAGATGGATCTTCTAAAGTATATTTTAAAGAGAATTTTAATCGCCCTTCTGACGCTCCTCATCGTTACGGCGGTGACGTTTTTCCTGATGAATCTGATTCCGGGAGATCCTTTTATGTCCGAGAAGGCAACAGAGGCGTCGCGTGCGGCTCTGCGCGCGAAGTACGGGCTCGATAAACCGGTAATTATTCAGTATCTGCTTTATATGAAGAATCTGCTTCACGGTGATATGGGCATCAGTTATGTCCTGCAGAAGAACCGGGCCATCAGCGACATTGTTTTCCAGTCTTTTGCTGTTTCACTCAGGCTGGGCGTCTGGGCACTCATCTGTGCCATTGTCATCGGGGTCCCCCTGGGATGTCTCGCCGGGCTTAAGAAGGACGGCCCTGTTGATGCCGTGCTGCGCGTTTTTACGGCTCTGGGAATTTCTGTTCCCGGTTTTGTCGTCGCTTCGGTTCTTATGATTATTTTTGCCGTAAAGCTCGGAATTCTGCCGACGACCGGACTTGGAAGTCCGGCAGGCTATGTGATGCCGGTCATCACGCTTTCACTTTATCCCACATGCTATCTTGCCCGTCTTACAAGGGCAAGTATTCTGGAGGTTACAAATCAGGATTTCCTGCGGACAGTGCGGGCCAAGGGGATGAGTGAACGTACCGTCATTTTCGTGCATGCCCTGAAGAATTCCCTGATCCCTATTATCACATATTTAGGGCCTCTTTCGGCGGCCATTCTTACGGGCGGTTTTGTCGCGGAATCTGTTTTCAATATTCCGGGACTTGGGCGTTATTTCGTAAGCGCCATCGGTTCCCGCGATTATACGCTGATCATGGCGACAACGATTTTTTATTCGGCTTTGATTATTCTCATGAATATGGTCTGCGACATCCTCTACAAGGTTGTTGATCCGCGTATCCGTCTGAGCTGAGCAGATATCCGGGGAAGGCTCCGGCAAGTGGAAGACGGGCGGGCAGAAGCAATGCAGGCAGAAGCCACGGACAGGAGTCAGAAAGAAGCTATACATGCAAAAGAGGTACGGGCAGAAGGCCGAAAGAAGCAATGCAGGCAGAAGCCGTACGGACAGGAGTCGGAAAGAAGCTATACATGCAAAAGAGGTATGGGCAGAAGACCGAAAGAAGCTATGTACGCATGGACATAAGGCAATGGTTTTAGAAAGGTCTTTAAGAAGAAATATTCATGGAGCGGGTATAGTTAAGGGACATTAGCAGGGGCACAGGCCGCTGCGCATAAGATAAGGCGGAAGATTTATGAAGAAAAGTAAAATGCAGGATTTGCCGAATAACCAGGCAGCGGTAAATGAAAGTCCGGAGGACGTAGGTTTCTGGACAGACAGCTGGCGGCGGCTCAGGAAAAATAAGATCGCAATGGTTTCTCTTTTTGTCATCATTATCATGCTGATCTTTGCTTTTGCAGGGCCGTATATTTCCAAGTATACTTACGATGAGCAGATCCGCGGTTCGGAATCTATGGCTCCGTGTCTTGAGCATCCGTTTGGGACGGATAAACTGGGAAGGGATCTTCTTGTCCGGTGTATGATAGGCTCGCGCATTTCCCTGATCGTCGGTCTTGTTTCAGCCATCATTACCATGATTATCGGCTGCCTGTACGGAGCCATCTCCGGTATGGCAGGCGGCAAGGTGGATACCGTCATGATGAGAATCGTGGATATTATTTATTCGATTCCCGAAATCCTGATTATCATCGTCATCAAGATGGTCATTGACGAGCCTCTTAAGGACTTAATTGCGAATGTCGCTTTCTTCAAACCGCTGCAGAGGATCGGCTCCAGCATGGTCGCGCTGTTCTTCGTTTACGGCATTCTTTACTGGGTCGGCATGGCGCGTATTGTGCGCGGCCAGATCCTGCAGCTTAAGGAAATGGAATACGTGACGGCGGCGAAAGCGCTTGGAGCACGGGGGATGAAGCTGATTAACCATCATCTGCTCCCGAACTGCATAGGACCGATTATCTCGACGATGATGCTTCAGATTCCGTCGGCAATCTTCACAGAAGCATTCCTTTCATTTCTCGGAATCGGCGTTTCGGCGCCGATGGCATCCCTGGGATCGCTGACGTCGGATGCCCTGAACGGCTTCAGGACATATCCGTACAGGCTGCTTTTCCCCGCGGCGCTCATTTCGATCATTATACTGGCGTTCAACCTATTCGGCGACGGACTCCGGGATGCGCTGGATCCGAAGATGAAGAAGTAAGAAAATGTAAAGCACGGGCGGCTGAACATCTGCGGTTGATCTGCGTTTTTGCGGGGTTTATTCTCTCTTTGATCCTGTATTCCAGGGGGGAGATAAGAAATATGGGTAAAGGATAGAAGTTAAGGATCAGGGCAGATAAGGTTTGCAGGACAAGTTGGTTGGGACAGGGTACTGAGCATGAAAATGCCAGGCTGTGCTGTCTGGATCATAAAGATTTTTACTTTGGGGAGTGTTACCAAGAGAAGGAGGATTTGTTATGAAAAGAAGAAATTGCGTTTTAGGAGTACTCCTGTCGGCAGCAATGGCGGTCTCGATGCTTTCGGGCTGCGGCGCGGCATCGGGTACGGCATCCGGTACGTCATCTGCGGCAGCAGGAACGGCATCGGGAACGGCTTCTGCGGCGGCAGCGACGGAAAAAATCAAGTTTGCGGTCTGCGGCGGATCCGAAGAGTCAATGGTACTGGATACTTCTTTAGTCGGGACGCTGGAGGGTCTTTCCGCCTGCCGTCATCTTTATGAAGGACTTTTTAAAATCGATTCAGACGGACAGGTGACAAACGGGCAGTGCAAAGATTATAAAATGAGTGACGACGGCCTGACGTATACTTTTACGCTGCGTGATGACATTAAATGGTCAGACGGAAAAGATGTCACAGCAGGGGATTTTGTCAATGGCTGGCTCAGGGTCATTAAGTCAGGCGAGGATTATGCCGGTATTCTTGACATGGTCAAAGGCGCTGAGGATATCCGTAAAAACAGTGCGGATGACAGCACACTCGGCGCAGTTGCGACGGATGATAAAACCCTGACAGTTACACTTACACAGCCGTGCAGTTATTTCAAGAGCGTACTTGCATTTCCTTCTACGGATCCTGTACGCAAGGATATTGCCGATGCGCAGGGTTCAGCATATGCTACGGATCCGGATAAAGCAGTCTACAACGGAGCTTATGAGCTCACAAGCTGGAGCCATCAGGACAACATGGTGATGACTGCCCGCAAGGACTATTACGACTATGATAACATCTCGGCGGCAGAAATCACCTGGAAGCTTCTTTCTGATGAAGCAACGGCTCTTTCATCCTTCCAGAGCGGCGATATCATTTATTCTGACTCTTATCCGAATGAAGAAATTACGTCTCTTAAGGATAACGGGCTTCAGGAAGTTTCCGGCTTCAATACAATCTGCACGATGTTCAACTGCGGCGAAAAAGGTCCCGCTGTTCTTAAGGATGCACGTGTCCGCAAAGCACTTTCTCTGGTTATTGACCGCGACCGTATCGTAAAGAACCGTGCGGCTGACGACGATATCGCTACAAGCTACTGCCCGATGGGAATTACGGATGCTGACGGCAAAGATTTCCATGACACCGTGACGCCATGGTTCGACCAGAGCAAGTATGAGGATAACTGCAAGGAAGCGCAGCAGCTGCTTTCGGATGCCGGCTATCCGGGCGGTGCAAACTTCCCCGCTCTTGAGTATCTTGTCAATAATGCTTCGCGTCAGACGATTGCCGAGGAGATTATCGACGACTGGAAACAGCAACTGGGCATTACTTCCATTACCGTCAATCTGAATTCTGATTCCTTCTGGGACGCACGAGAGAGCGGAGATTATGATATCGCTTACTATGGCTGGTACATGGACTATATTGATGTATCCAACATGCTCGGAACGATGAAGACCGGCGGCTCGGATGCGGATTATTCCAGCAGCGATTTTGATGCGGCTTTCAGTTCGGCAATGTCAGCAACGGATACGGCTTCTCAGTGGGCAGACTACGATAAATGCGAGCAGATTCTTGCCAATGATTATCCGGTGGCGCCGCTTTATTACGGCAAAAATACTTATCTTTTCGATGATAAGAAATATACAGGCCTTGTTTACAGCTGCGGCAACTTCTACTTCGGATATGTAAAGAACGCTTAAGAAAGATGCAG
>DCDB01000316.1 GCA_002316215.1 Lachnospiraceae bacterium UBA1066
GAGACGGGCCGGAATGAGAGACAGGCCGGGATGAAAGACAGGACGAAAGTAAAAGCGGAATGAAGGATAAAAGCAGCGTAAAGAGAGTAAAAAAACCGGAGAAGGATGCGAAGCCGGTCATAAAGATTTCCGTGCGCGGCCTTGTTGAATTCATTTTGAGGAGCGGCGATATTGATACGAGGACAGTGCCCGGGCGGGAAAGCGAGGCGATGCTGGCCGGAGGACGCGCTCATCGCAGGATCCAGAAAGGAATGTCCGGAAATTACCAGAGTGAAGTGACTCTGGCCGATGAAATAGACGGCGGCCCTTTTACCCTGCGCATCGAAGGACGCGCAGACGGCATTTTTTCGGATGAGCCGGAGAGCTATACGGTCGATGAGATTAAGGGCATGTATCTTGATACGGATTATCTCGACGAACCGTTTTTACTGCATCTTGCACAGGCAAAGTGCTATGCCTGCATTTTCCTTATGCAGAAAGATCTTCCGCGCATTTCGGTCCGTATGACCTATGTTAATCTTGACTCCGGGAAAATACGGTATTTTCATTTTTCGTACAGCAGTGCGGAAATTAAGGAATGGTACAGCGGCGTCACCGGAGAATTTATGAAATGGGCTGCCTGGTCGCATGAATGGGCAAAAAGGCGCAATGCGTCGATGGAAGAACTTACGTTTCCGTTCCCGTACCGGAAAGGCCAGCAGAAGCTTGTCGCGTCTGTCTATCATAGTATAAAAGAAGGAAAAGAGCTTTTTCTCATGGCGCCGACCGGTGTCGGCAAGACGATGTCGGCTGTCTATCCGTCCGTGCGTGCTGTAGGAGAAGGGACTGCAGGAAAGATTTTTTATATAACGGCAAAGAACCAGACACTTTCCGTCGGGATGGAGGCATTTTCCATATTGTCGGAAAATGGCCTGAAAATGAAAATCACGCTTCTTACCGCGAAAGAAAAAATCTGCCCGATGAACGAACCCGTGTGCAATCCTGACGCCTGTCCTTATGCAAAAGGCCACTTTGACCGGATTAATGATGCGGTTTTTGAACTTCTGCAGGATAAAAATCTTTTTGACCGGGATGCGATCCTTGCCGAAGCGGACAGGCGTAAGGTCTGTCCGTTTGAGCTTTCCCTTGATCTGGCCTCATGGTCGGATGTGATTCTCGGCGATTATAATTATGTTTTTGATCCGGATGCAGCCCTGAAGCGCTTTTTCGGCGAAGGGATAAAGGGAGACTATATTTTCCTGATCGACGAAGCCCACAACCTTGTAGAGCGCGCAAGAAAGATGTACAGTGCTTCCCTGGTAAAAGAACACGTTCTTTTGGCAAGGAAGATCCTTAAAGGCGGGGAAGGCGCGGGCCGGAAAGCTTTAAAGGATACAAACAGCGGAGCTGAAAAGTATGCAGACAATACAATTGAGAAGGATACGGTAAGGTGTATTGAAGAAGCTGCGGGAAGAGGCGCTGAAAAGGGAGGAAAGAGCCTGCGGGGCAGAACCGCCAAAGCGCTTGAAGCGGTAAACAGACAGCTGCTTCTTCTTAAGCGGACCTGTGATAAATATGAAGTCCTGTCCCAGGCGTGCGCTGTCCGGGATGCAGCGGAACGGGCTTTAAGTGAAATGGAGGATCTTTTTAAAGAAGAAAAAAGTGCAGAACTTAAGGAAAGCCTGCTGGAATTTTATTTTGAGCTCCGGAACTTTGCGGCCGTGTCAGGGGAAGCAGACGATGATTATGTTATTTATACAGAGATTAATGATGAAAATGAATTTATCCTGCATTACTTCTGCGTCAATCCGGCGAGGGCGCTGCAGTTAAGAATTGATAAAGGAAAATGCGCTGTTTTCTTTTCGGCAACGCTTCTTCCGATCGCCTATTACAAAAATCTGCTGAGTACACGCGAAGATAACTACGCCGTTTATGCGGAATCTCCGTTTGAAGACAGTCAAAAGCTGCTTCTTATAGGGCGGGATGTGAGTACGCGCTATAGAGACAGAGGAGAGGCCCTGTACCGCCGCATAGCCCGTTACATCCATGACGCTGCGGCATCGCATAAAGGAAATTATATGGCATTTTTCCCTTCCTACAAATTTATGGAAGACGTGCTGGGCATTTACAGGAAGGAATTTGACGAGCCGGAGTGGGGCTGGGTAGCGCAGAACAGGCTGATGCGGGAAGATGACCGGGAAATATTTCTCGAAAATTTTTACGAGGATCCGAAAGAAACCTTTGTGGGTTTCTGTGTTATGGGCGGAATGTTTGCCGAAGGGATCGATCTTACCGGGACACGGCTTATAGGAGCTGTCATTGTCGGGTGCGGGCTGCCTCAGGTTTCCAATGAGAGTGAGATTCTTAAGAATTATTATGATGAAAAAGTAAAGGACGGGTTTTCTTACGCATATATCAATCCGGGAATGAACAAAGTGCTTCAATCGGCGGGTCGTGTCATCCGGACAGCAAAAGACAGAGGAGTCATCCTGCTTCTTGATGACCGCTTTTTAAGTCCGGCCTGCCAGAGCCTCTTTCCAAGAGAATGGAGGAACTTTAAAACCTGCCGGATTGACGAAGCCGGATCAATTATGGAAGAATTCTGGCGGAACGCCCCGCATTAGCAGGATTTCGGGATTCCGGCATGGCACAATGCCCGGCCGTATGCTATAATGTGGTGCAGGCGGATAATATCCCAATAGCTGAAGCGGGCGGAAAGGTCCGGGAAAATTTGAGCAGGCGGATGCTGTCCCCTGGGGTCCCTGTGAACGGAGGAGCCGGGAGGCTTTCTGCGGGCAGGAGCGGCATATCGACAGAAAGGAGAAAATTATTATGAAAGTTATCAGTACGGACAAGGCGCCGGCGGCAATCGGTCCTTATTCACAGGCAATGGTTTCAGGAGGGTTTCTCATCACTTCCGGCCAGATTCCGATCAACCCGGCTACGGGCAGTATTGAAGGTAAAGATATCAGGGAGCAGGCGGATCAGTCCTGCAGGAATCTCGGTGAGGTCCTGAAGGAAGCCGGCATCGGTTTTGAAAATGTCGTAAAGACGGTCTGTTTTCTTGCGGATATGAATGATTTCGCGGCTTTTAATGAAGTATATGCCGGTTATTTTACCAGCAAACCGGCACGTTCCTGTGTTGCTGTCAAGACACTCCCGAAGGGCGCTCTGTGCGAAATCGAATGTGTTGCTGAAATAGCTTCATAAACTGAAAAGTACGGGCTTTCCCGGGCGGGAAGGCCTTTTATTAGATGAAGGAGCAGGGAGGCCGGGCTTTTTGCGGATACTGAAGATGGGACTGCCAGGTTCTCTGCGCAAAATTGAAGACGTAGGAGGAAACATGGTCAGAAGAGTTTATGTTGAAAAGAAACCGGCTTTTGCAGTGAGGGCAAAGGAACTCAGACATGAAATCCGACATTATCTCAACCTCTCGGATATTTCCGACGTACGGGTATTTATCCGGTACGATGCGGAAAACATTACGGATGCCACATATGAAAAAGCGCTCCGGACAGTTTTTGCCGAACCTCCGCTCGATAACGTATATGAGGAGCAGCTTCCCGAAGAAGCACGGCCGCATCGCACTTTTTCGGTAGAATTCCTCCCGGGACAGTTCGATCAGCGGGCAGATTCCGCGGAACAGTGTATCCGTTTCCTGAATGAAAATGAAACCCCTTCCGTCCATTCCGCGACGACTTATATGATCATCGGCAGTATTTCCGACGAAGACTTTGAAAAAATCAAGGCTGACTGCGTAAATCCGGTCGATTCGCGCGTAACGTCCGAAGATAAACCCGAGACGCTGGCCGCTGATTATCCGGAACCGGAGGATGTCAAAATCTTCAGCGGCTTTACGGCAATGGAGGAAAGCGGGTTAAAGGAACTTTACGAATCCCTGAACCTGGCGATGACCTTCGAGGATTTCATTTTCATACGTGACTATTTCAGGGATGAAGAAAAACGTGATCCTTCCCTTACGGAAGTCCGCGTCCTCGATACTTATTGGTCCGACCACTGCAGACACACGACTTTCCTGACGGAACTTAAGAACATTACCTTCGGCGAAGGCGATATGAAGAAGCCCATTGAAGATACTTTTAAACAGTATCTGGCCGACCGCGACGTCCTTTACAAAGGCCGCAGCGACAAGTACATTTCCCTTATGGACATGGCTCTTCTGGGAGCGAAGAAACTGAAGGCCGGGGGAAAGCTTAAGGATCAGGAAGAATCTGATGAAATCAATGCCTGCAGTATCATCGTTCCGGTTGATGTCGACGGAAAAGATGAGGAATGGCTGATTAATTTTAAAAATGAAACCCACAATCATCCGACCGAGATTGAGCCCTTCGGCGGAGCTGCTACCTGCTTAGGAGGCGCGATCCGCGATCCGCTTTCCGGACGTACTTACGTCTATCAGGCGATGCGCGTAACGGGCGCGGCGGATCCGACGGTTCCGCAGTCTGAAACGCTGAAAGGCAAGCTTCCGCAGAAAAAGCTTGTCCGCGGAGCAGCCGCGGGCTACAGTTCTTATGGCAATCAGATCGGTCTTGCAACCGGCCTTGTCAAGGAAATTTATCATCCGAACTATGTTGCAAAGCGAATGGAAATAGGGGCTGTTATCGGTGCGGCGCCGCGTGATGCCGTCATCCGCAAGGATTCCGACCCCGGGGATATAATCATTCTTCTGGGCGGACGTACAGGACGCGACGGCTGCGGCGGTGCAACTGGATCCTCTAAAGCCCATACGGAGGAGTCGACTTCGGTCTGCGGCGCGGAAGTCCAGAAGGGCAATGCTCCGACTGAACGCAAGCTCCAGAGGCTGTTCCGCCGCAGGGAGGCAGCTCTTCTTATTAAAAAGTGCAATGATTTCGGAGCCGGCGGCGTTTCGGTTGCTATCGGAGAACTGGCGCCGGGACTTGCGGTTGATCTTGATAAGGTGCCTAAGAAATATGCCGGTCTCGACGGAACGGAAATCGCGATTTCCGAATCCCAGGAACGCATGGCGGTAGTCGTCGATCCGAAGAATGCCGATGAATTCCTGAAATATGCAAAGGAAGAAAATCTGGAAGCCACACCCGTTGCTGTTGTAACGAAAGAGCCGCGGCTTGTTCTTCTTTGGCGCGGAAAGAAAGTTGTTGACATTTCCCGTGCGTTCCTTGATACAAACGGCGCGCATCAGGAAAATGATGTCTTCGTCGATATTCCGAACAAAGCGAACTCGGAGATGAACGCCAATGTGGATATTACAAATGCCGACGATATTGAACGGATCCGCGGAAAATGGCTGGATACATTAAGAGACCTCAATGTCTGTTCGCAGAGAGGACTCGTCGAGATGTTTGACGGTTCTATCGGCGCGGGCTCTGTCTTTATGCCTTACGGCGGCAAATACCAGCTGACCGAAACGCAGGTGATGGCGGCAAAGGTGCCGGTTCCGGGCGGCAAAACCGATACTGTTACGCTTATGAGTTATGGCTTCGATCCATACCTTATGTCCTGGAGCCCTTATCACGGTGCGGCCTGGTCTGTAGCGGTTTCTGTGGCCAAGATTGCAGCTGCGGGCGGCGATGTCCATAAGATCCGCTTCACTTTCCAGGAATATTTCCGCAGGATGAGCAAGGATCCGGAGCGCTGGAGCCAGCCGTTCGCAGCTCTTTTGGGTGCATACGCGGCACAGCTCGGTTTCGGGCTTCCGTCGATCGGCGGCAAGGATTCCATGTCCGGAACTTTTGAAGATATTGACGTTCCGCCGACACTTGTTTCTTTCGCCGTGGATGTAGCGAAGGAAAAAGATCTCATTACGCCTGAAATGAAGAACAACGGCGACCGTCTGATCTGGATACGCGCCTCAAAGGATGAATATCAGCTTCCGGATTATCCGGCGCTGCTCGATACCTATGATAAGGTGCGGCAGGATATTGCAGCCGGACGTATCGTTGCGGCTTATGCTTTAGGACGTTTCGGAGTTGCTGAAGCCGTCAGCAAGATGGCTTTCGGGAACCGTTTCGGCATTTATATTGAGCATAATCTGGATCCGCGCGATTTCTTCTCACCGGCCTACGGGGATCTTGTCTGCGAGGTTAAGGAAGGAGAAGTCGGCAATCTTGCTTCGACCTATACGGTTATCGGTGAAGTGACGAATACGGATGCCTTCCAGTACGGGAATGCTTTCATTTCCCTGGATGAAGCTCTCGGAGCCTGGACAGGAACGCTTGAAAAAGTTTTCCGGACGAAGGTGAGCGATGACCGTTCGTCGGCATCCACGCCTTTCTATCATACGGGCGATGTTTTTATCTGCTCGCATAAGATTGCCGTTCCGCATGTGTTCATCCCGGTATTTCCTGGTACGAATTGTGAGTATGATTCCGCAAGAGCTTTCGAGGCAGCCGGAGCGACAGTCGCGACCTGCGTCTTTAAAAATCTGACGGCCGAAGATATCCGCGATTCCGTGGCGGAGTTCGGGAAAGAGATCGGGAAGTCTCAGATCATTATGTTCCCGGGAGGCTTCTCTGCCGGCGATGAGCCGGAAGGTTCGGCAAAATTCTTCGCAACGGCTTTCCAGAATGAAAAGATAAAGGAAGCGGTGCAGAAGCTTCTGGATGAGCGCGACGGCCTGGCGCTCGGCATCTGCAACGGTTTCCAGGCGCTGATCAAGCTGGGCCTGGTGCCGGGAGGAAAGATTACGGGACAGACCGCGGAATCTCCGACGCTGACGTTCAACACGATCGGCCGCCATATTTCCCGTATGGTTTATACCAAGGTGGTTTCTGATAAATCGCCGTGGCTTTCCGGCACGCACATCGGGAATACATACGTAAATCCTGCTTCCCACGGCGAGGGGCGTTTCGTGGCAAGCGAAGAGTGCATCCGCAGTCTCGTGGAAAACGGACAGGTGGCGACGCAGTACTGCAGCCCGGACGGCCTGGTCACAATGGATGAAGAATACAATATCAACGGTTCATATAACGCCATCGAAGGCATTACTTCGCCGGACGGACGTGTCTTCGGCAAGATGGCGCATGTGGAGCGCCGCGGCGACGGCGTCGCCGTCAACATCACAGGGCGTCAGGATATGAAGATCTTCGAGTCCGGAGTCGGATATTTTAAGTGACGCTGCTGTCGTCAGCATCACCGGATGCCGTAATGGCGTTTGAAAAGCTTTTACAGGAAATGAAGATCAACGAAGAGATACCGCCGAATGTTTTCTTAAGGTTTCGGCGGTATTTTTCTCGGAATTCCTTGACAGCGGCCGCATACGGATAGTATAATTGCAAAGCAAGCTCAAAGGGAGCGGATGTTGGATGAAGCCTTCCCGGAAGAGCAAACATATGGCGAGGTAGCTCAGCTGGCTAGAGCACGCGGTTCATACCCGCGGTGTCGAGGGTTCAAGTCCCCCTCTCGCTACTCATTTTATTTACGACATTAATACTGTGCAAGAAAAGTCCTGAAATCGGGGCTTTTTTTTGTTGCTGTGGCGAATCGTGACAACTTTTTCTGACGGCCTACAAAGGTTTCTTCAGTATTCATCCGATACAGTTCGGTTCTGTCTTCATGATCCTTTCGGTTCATGCCGCAAGGTCAGATGAGCTCATAAGGAAGAGCGATGAGACAGATAAGATAGATAGAGCAGATAAAGGCAGATGGAGCGGATAAGGCAGATGGAGCGGATAAGGCAGATGGAGCAAAATAAGGCAGATAGATAGCTGCAGCGGGCGGTGTCCGGAAACAGAAGGTGAAGCTCCCGGGCAGGCTTGGTGTCCGTGGCAGTGGAACAGCAAAGTGCAAAATGCATTTTTTGCTTTTATATAAGTATAATCTAACAAGAAATTCACCAAATTTTCGAAAAATTGTTGCAAAAACAACATACAAAATGCTAAGCTGAGTTTATAATAATCCCGACTCTAAGCAAGTGACAATTTTATCAGCAGAACGGGGGTCATATAGCATTATGAAGTATGTTGTTGGCAAAGGATGCATAGGCTGTGCGATGTGCGTTGCTGCCTGTCCGACCGTGTTCCGTATGAACGGACGGGGCTTGGCGGAAGCCGTAAATGAGGATGTTTCCAAGGATACGGCAAAGCTTGCGGCGGCGGCAAAAAATAACTGCCCATCGAGGTGCATCCGGGAAGTAAGGTGACTCTCTGCCGGGGATGTGCGCTTTTCCTGGGACATCTCCGGAGAGAAAATTGAAAGGCAGGGTTTACTGCAGATGAGAGCATGACCTGATGAACAAAGCATAGAAAAGCATTCATTTCTGTGTCCGTCAGGTTTTTTTTTATGCAAAATGCTGGATTATGATCTGAGATGGTTTTAACGGGGGAAGATACTCTCTTTGCATTGCGGCACGAACAAATTTCACTGGCTATTAGGGTAAAGGTAGAAATTTTTAGAGTCATTATTGAAAGGAGAGATTGACGAAGATGAAGGAAGAAAAAGGTTTTTCTCTTGCACTGCCCCTTTATGACAGGGAAATCCGTGTTCAGGTGCGCGAACTGAAGGAGGGCTGCACGGTACTTCTGACCGGCGGCGATCTTTCGCATATTGGCGCCGTTACAGTAAAAGAGCCGAAACACAGGATTTCGACAATTGAGAGGGAGGGACATTGTGATTCGGTAATCAGCAGAAAATGGGCCGAGCGGATCTCAAGCGAGATCCAGGAGCCGGTCTGCGTCTGCTGCGGCATCCATTATGACCGGATCGATAAAGAACAGATCGAAGCTGTTGTCGCATTTACCGACCGGATGCTTGAAAAAGTGGTCCGGATTCTGAAATAACACTAAAAATTATTTTGAGGAGGAAAAATGAAAACCCCTAGGAAAACGTCCATGGGCGGTCCGGGCAGGAATTCATAAGCGGGAGAAATGCGGAATGATGGGGAACGGACCTTAAAGGATTCGTTCCCTTATTTCTCTGTACGCCCGCTCAGGTTTTTACTGAAATTATACTTTAGATAAATCATAATGACGGTAAATAATTTCTAAAAGCCCATAAAAAATACTAAAAAAAATTGCAAATAGTTCATTTTACTGCTGTATTTGCTGCGGTTTATCTGCTATACTAAACATAAAGTAGCTAAATATGCCAATTTATTAATACATATATCGCTCAAAATGTAAAAAACGACGAATGGGCGAAAAATGAAATGAATGCTCAGCAACTTCTTATTATCGGGTGAAGAAAGGGAAACGGTTTAGCAGCAGCGGTGTTTTTCACAGTTTATAGTGGCAGCAAAACAACATGTAAGATACACGAAGGAAAGGAGCAACAAGAGTATGAAGAAGACGGGCAGTTTCTTAAAAAAGGTTTTATCGATAGTGCTGGTAATCGTTATGGTGGCAGGGATGACCACGCTGTCGCCTATTGGGAAAGTGACGGCAAGTGCGGCAAATAATGTTACAGCCGGAGGCTTTACACTTACCTCAGCTTTGACACTCAGCGCGAGTGATTATAGTTACGATAGCACAACAAATATCCTTACAATAACAAGCGGTAAATCTGTTTCAATTTCAACAACAGCTGCGACCAGCGATAAGATCGTTGTGGATTCTTCCGCAGGGGCTGCAATCACTCTTAACGGTGCATATATCGCAACCTCAGACGGAGCGGCTTTAGAAATAAAGAGCGGGACGGGCGATGTCACAATTACTTTGGCCGGATCAAATATCCTGCAAAGCAATTGGACGGCGGATGATACGGTCACCGGATATGCAGGGCTGCAAAAAGATACGGAAACCGGAAAACTGACAATTCAGTCGGATTCAACGGGAACCGGTTCACTTACGGCCATCGGATGCGGAGACGGTGCAGGCATCGGTGCCGGTAATAATCAGGCGTCGGTTGAAAATATTTCTATTAACAGCGGCGTTATTTATGCCGCGTGTTCCGATGTTACTATAAAGGATAGTAATGGTAAAATAACTGCTGAACTGCCTGCCACCGGCACCGGAATCGGCGGTTCCAATAATGCAAGCAAATTAACGATTAGTGGCGGAACGGTTTACGCCAAAGGCTTAACTTATGCCATAGGCGGAAACGTAGGCGGAAGTTCTTCAGGGATAAGCATAGAAGGAGCATCCGTATTTACGGGCCATTTAAATGATTCAGACACAATTCTTTTCACAGATCTGATTGGGGCGCAGCCGGTCAATAAAGACGATACACCTGTATACCTTGTCTCTTTGGAAATTCCGGGAATAACATCCAATGTGAAACTTACAAGCCTCAAGTATAAGCTGAATGGCGGGACTCAGGATATAGAGTATGTGACAGAAGGTAACGAACCTCAGACACAAGTCCCCACCCTTGCCAACGACACTTCCAAACTTTATAAGCTGGGTGTGTATCTTCCTGATGGTGCTACAGTTGTAAGTGCACAATTTAGTGACGATAATACCAGGATATATTATCCCGAACCGGGGACGACGATTACTGCTGCAAGCGACAATGCCGGAACAGGAACGCTGCGTTTTACTAATTCTGTTATTTATAATCTGAACGGAGGCACGGCGGCTGGCCTCCCGAGCTGGTACGATCCAAGCAGTGAGACGACTATAGACACACAACCGACACGAGACGGCTGCGATTTCAAGGGATGGACAGAGACAAAAACGGATGGTACTGTCAGTGCTGCCACAACGAAAATTGTGATACCTAAGGATTCAACAGGAACAAAAACATATAATGCCACATGGCAGAAGACGCAACCGGATCCTATTGATGAGAATACCGCAGTGAGTAATATAACAGCAGATAGTTTTACAATAACAGCCGGAACGGATTTCCAGTATTACGTCTTCTATTCTGCGAATGGCGGATATGCAACAACTAATCAACTCAGTTCCGCTAAATGGACTGACGCTGATAACGGAGTATACACATATACGAAAAATTCAACAGATACAAATAATGAGTATATCGTGTATTATAGAGTGAAGGCTGATACAAGCTCCGATAAACCGGCGTTGGCAAGCAGTTATCAAACAATGGAGGTTTATACCCTAAAACCCGGTGAGTCGCCAACTATAACTGTTTCGGATCGTCAGTCCGGCAGTATCACAGTTGATACAAAAGCAGGGGTGGATTATTTCCTGACCGCAACATATGTTGGCGAAAATAGTTATTCATCTTTGTGGGATGGTTCAATAAAGGATGGTACTTTATACAAAAGTACCGCGGACGGTGAGTATACTTTTACAAATCTTAAACCCGAGACAAAGTATTATATTTATGCGAAGAGAAACGCGGTTGCAGACACGTCTTTGGATTCGGCCGTAGCGACGGTATCAGCGTATACCCTTATTAAGCCGGAAGACCATTATATTTTGGATTATGTAAATGAAAAAATTACGCCGGCAGCCGACAGCAACGGGGCAGGTTACGAAATAAGTACGGATAAAAACTTCGCAGCCGGAACGATTCTTACAGCCGGAACAGCTGCAGACGTTACCCCGGGAACCACATATTATATACGAAGAAAGATATCAACTTCATCAACCCCTGTTACCGCAGAAACACAGAGCGCGACGCAGACGTCTTTCACAATACCGGAAAGACCTGATCCCGCAGCGCCGGAACTTCGGGCTGTAACTGCTTCAACAATTACGATTAAGAATACAAAAGAAAATCAGGAATACAGTATTGATAACTGGACGACCGTTTTGAGCGGGAATGGCGCGGATCTTGTTTTTGCGTCTCTCGGAACCGGGTCCTACACGATCAGCACGCGCGTTAAAGCGACAGCGGCAAACTTTAAGTCTTCTTCTCCGGAAAAAGACAAGTCTCTTACGGTGAGCACTGCCGATGCGCCGGATTTAAGCGGTGTGACTGTCAGTATGGCGGGATATGTATATGGTGATTCGCCTTCAGTACCGGGCTTAAACGGATCGGTGCCGAGCTCTTATACAGTGGTTTACTACTATAGCCTTACGGACAAGAATTACGGCGGACTCCTTTGGAATGCAGCCGACGATCTGAAGCTTGCTGCGGGAACTTATTATATGTACGCAGTTCTTACTTCTGAAAGCAACGATGAATATACGACACCGGCTGCAGCATTTCAGGTTTCAAAAAGAAAATTGACGGTTACAGCAGCGATAAATACAAAGGAATACGACGGTACACGTGCCGGTACCGGAACGATCACTCTGTCAAATGCCGCATATGAAGAGAACCCGACTGCCACGGGAACTTTCTCCTGGGCGGATAAAGATGCAGGCACGCGATCCTTTAGCTGCAAAAACATTGCTTTGGAATCCGGAAATCCGGTGAATGTCAACTATGAATTGAGCAGTGCTGAAATACTGGATTTATATTCCAGAAGTTCTTCCATCACAAAACGCGGACTGACGCTGCCCGCGACAGAAGTTACATACAACCATACGCAAGGCAGAAATAATTACACGCAGGATCAGTATGTCATATCGGGCTATTCAACCGGAATTCTGAATGAGAAAATATGCATTACTTATAAACCGTATCAGAGTTCGCAAAAGAGAGTAGGAGATTATACTTTTTCAGATTCAACTTATAGTAGTGACGGCACGTATAAAGTCAGTCTTTCCGATCTAAACAGTAATTATGAAGTTTCAAAGAACTATGCTGTTAAAGCGGACAGCGGAAAGCTAACAATTAATAAGCTCGCTGTGACGATTGATACACAGAATGTTCGTTATTGGAATGGATACGAGTTTAATAATACTTCCTATATAAATATGTATTACACTGACTGGTCTTCCTCCGCTTTTAGAGAAGAACTCAGAAAGCGTCAGGTTTCAGCAAGTGACAGCAATGGCACCTCATACGCTGTCCGGTGTCTGTTCTCATCTTCTGATGTTGGGGATTATTCTTATCAGACCCCCGTATTATCAGGAACGAATGGGTATCTGGTTCAGGATGAGGACTACAATAATAACTTTGCTTTTGAATCAACGGGTCAGGGAACCGTAACGGTTACGCCTGAGACAATTCCGTTAATCTGGCAGATGGATCATGAAGGCGTGAACGATCAAACGTACAACTCACACGAAACGGATTATGACACTGAAAGCCATAATATGTATTTGACGATACTGTATTTGGATCACAATAATGTTAATACAAAAAATGTCCTGGATGTCACTTATTCCGGAAATGATGCTGAGAATAAGGGAGCCGATCAGATTAACGCAGGTTACTATACGAGGAAAGCCGTCGTCAAAATCAAGGAAGGGATAAGTAAAAATTATCAGTTTTATACGTACAACCCTTATAATTATGATATGCCTGTATTATTGGAAAGCGGTTCTGGTAATACCGCTACTGCTTCTTGCTATTGGCGGATTAATAAGGCTGAACTCAAGTGCAATTTTAGTATAAATACAAAACAATATGACGGAACTACTAATGCTACAGCCGAAGATATTACATTTGGGACAGCCTACGGTACGGTTACTGATGACGGCCTTTTTGAGCGCGACGCATACAGTGTCGCGGCTACGGCTTCTTATGCATGGACGGATGCGCAGGCCGGAACGAAAGACTATCTGGTTTCGGATCTTAAATTAGTGGCAAAAGACAGCACAAACGGAGACGCATCTAAAACATATTATCCAGACGCATATAAAAATTATGTGTTAAAATCGGAAGATATCGACAGCGTGCAGACCGATGCCGTTGGCATTACCAAGAAAGAGCTGACGCTGCCGGCGGTTGACAAGAATGTTACTTACAACGGCGGAACCGCATTTACCGAAAGCCTGGATACGGGAGTACCGGTATCTGAAACGGAAAATGAAAAGCTTATGCTGACATATACTTCGTCATCACCGGATATGGGCACCTATTCGCCGGCCGATGATCAGTCGGGGTCTCTTATAGACGGACAATACAAAGTCAGCCTTTCGGATGATACAGGTCTTGCAGATAATTATACTTTAAAGGCTCCTACGAAAAATCTTATCATTAATGCCTGCAAGATAAGCATCCCGGAGGACTATCATGTATTATACAACGGAACCTTTAAACATGAAGTGACGGCTGTTTCAGAGAATGGCGAAAAAATAACGGTCACCTGCGATTTCCCGACTGTGAATGCGGATAAGACGACGGCTTACACTTACAATGCAACTACAGCAGCCGGTACTTATCAGCTGGAAGGCAGGGATAACTATACAGTTGACACGGAAAACATGGGGACGATAACGATTGATCCTCTGCCGGTGAAACTGAAATGGACCTGCGCAAATGCAGATACAGCTAAAACGGTTACACTTCCGATCACGTATGACGGTACCGAGTACATTATGACGGCTTCCGTGAGCAATCTTCAGTCCCACGTCACGGATGACACTGCTTCTGCGACTGTGAAGGATGACGTTCAAGTGGGGGTCTATAGCGGTGTCCGGACAGCCATTGACGCCGGAAATTATAATGTAAGTGCGGCGTCTCTGACCGGAACGGACAAAGGAAATTATACTCTTGAAACTATAAGCGGCGCGGCCGGTTTGACGGCTAACTGGACAATTGCGAAAGCGGCCCTGACCCCCTATATTTCGGGCGTTAGTTCCAAAGAGTATGACGGCACGACGAAAGTCACGGGCGGGACGCTCGGGCTTAAAGGCCTGGCTGTAAAAGATACGGGCGTTACGGCAAGCGGAACCTTCGCATGGACGGCTGCCGACGCCGGCACAAATACGCTGAACGTCACAGGTATTGCGGTATCCGGAAAGACAAAAGAAGTTACAATGCCAGATGGAACAAAGGCTGCTGAATTAGACTGGGCTAATAACTATACATTTGACAGTACGGTCAATGGAGCGCTGTCGAACGATCCCCAGGGTGAACTTAAAACAAAGGCTTCTATTAATAAGAAGTCCCTGAAGGTGCCGGATTTCTCTCAAAGCTATACCGGTGCAACAGCTTTCCCATATACTAAAGATTTTAAAACGGGAGTCAAAGCAGTTTCTTCCGGTCCGGAGGAGGTTATCGGACTGACCTATACAGCTTCTGATGCCGATGTCAACAGTTATTCGTATACCGCCGATGCAGCAACGGGAACGAAACCCTTCTACACCATTTCCCTGAGTGATAAAGCAGGAAATGCCGCCTCAGGTACGACGGGCGGAAAAGCTACGAACTACACGATCTCTGAGACGGGCAACGGAACTTTTACGATAACGCCTGCAACGGTAACTGTTTCGAATTCTGAAGTGATCTACAATGGAACAAATACATTTACCATAACTGCAAAGGCATCTGACGGAACGGATGTAACGTTAACCGCGAACACATACAGCAAGGCTGATGCCGTGTCAGAAGCCGCTGCTTCAAGAGATGCAGGAGACTATGCATTCGTGACGGCAGCGCCTGCGGCAGGGAAGTATAGTATACTTACGCTGGCCGCCGGCAATTACAGTATCGCGCCTATAACTGACGGCACAAAACTGACCGTGAAGCCGGCGCCGGCTGCAATCAGCTGGTACTATACGAAGGACGGAGCCGAGACACTTATCCCGTCCGGAACGACATCGCTGTATACCTATACCGGTACAGTTCAGGGCATTACGGCAAAGGTGACAGGTTTTGCCGGAAGCGAAGCGGCGCTCAATCCGGCGGATACTTTCACGATGGTTTATGATAATAACAGCAAGTTAAATGCAGGATCGTATACGGCAAGCGTGACGGGTCTCGGCAACAGCAACTATACACTGACCGGAGCGACAGGAAGGACACAGGACTGGAGCATCGGGAAAGTAACCCTTACGCCGACACTTAAGTCTGTTGATGCAAAGCAGTACGACGGAACAACAAAGACAACCGGCGGAGTCATCAATCTTGCAACGCCTGTGAACGGTGAACAGCCGGCTGTGACAGCGGACATCACATGGACTTCTGCGGATCATGGTACGACAACGCTTAAGGTGGAAAATATCGCGCTTGTGAAGAACAATATGGTTGACTGGACGATCAACTACGACCTTAATGCAACCGCGCTGGATCCGGACGGAGTAACACCTGCAGACGGCACAACCGGAATTGCGCCAAAGGCCATGGATTTCGGCAACGGCGGAAATCTGAGCAGAACCTACAATGGGACGACAGCCTATACGTATACGGATCCGGTTTCAGGGACTGTGTTTACCATTACCCCGTCAGGTAAGGACGCGGATGTCTATACCTGCGGTGCGCCGTCCGGAAACAGCTTTTCATTTACGACAAGCGACGATAATTATACGATCGCTGACGGCAGCACGCTGACAATCACGAAATATGCCCTGACAGTTCCGGCCGGGAATTTCGTCTATGACGGAAGCAAGACTTATCCGGTGGAAGTGAATGGCGTTACGTATCAGGATGACACGGGGACAGACGTAACAGAAAAAGTGACCATAACCTGTGTCCCCGACAGCAGGGATGCAGGAACCTATACCTTCGCCAGTGTAACCGGGGCAGGCAAGTATATAGTCGGACTTTCCGATTCGAAAAACTATGAAGTGACGGACGGAGCGAAACAGACAATCAAAGCAAGAACTGCAGTCCTTACGTGGGATTACAGCACGCCCTTTATCTATGACGGCCGGAACCATACGGTGACGGCGACAGTGACGAACAGGGTGCCGGAGGATACCATCTGCCTCACTTATTCGGATAATACAAAATCGGCGGCCGGATCCTATAAGGCAGCTGTGACAGCCCTGGTGGATGGAAATAATAAGGCGCTTACAAACTATGTACTGCCGACGGAAGCCGCTATGAAGACCCTTGACTGGGTGATTGAACCTGAAAAAGTGGACAAGCCGGCAGCGGATGGGAACGTATTCACCTATAACGGCTCGAACCAGACCTATTCGCTTACGCAGGACA
>DCDB01000031.1 GCA_002316215.1 Lachnospiraceae bacterium UBA1066
GTTCAATTTCCTGATTCTTATACTTGGGATCTCCGGTAGCGCCTCCCCAGATATAGGAATCCCAGGCCCCCATTGTCCAGCCGGCGGAATAATTCGTATAAAGCGGTATTACACCCGGTTCCTTTTCCTTTATAGCTTTCAGATCCGCAATAAACTCATCAGGAGTTTTCGGGAGAGAAGTAATTCCCGCATTCTCAAACACCTTTTTATTATATACGATGCCGTTTGCATTGGCAAAAGTCGGAATGCCATATACCTGATCCTTATACGCCCATGCCGAAGCGAAATTAACCTGTTTGCTCACATCCTCAAGGCTTCCGAATTTGCAGAAATATGTATCCAGATCCACTTTATTTATTGCGGGGATCAGCATGATATCGCCCCAGTCACCACCCTGAAGGCGTGTAAGGGAATCCTGCGCATAATCCGTAACACCTTCAACGTTAACAGTAATATTTGGATACATTTCATTGAATTTTGCAACAAACTGTTTCCAGTTCGTACCGCTATAATCATCTTTCATCATATCCGTGCGATTTGTAAGCATCTTTATTGTCGCAGTAAGATTCGTATCCTCACCCAGAGTAATCCCCGTATAATTCAGCGTATCAGAGCCGGATTCAGAAGAATTATCATTTTCTTTCGCGCTCTTTGAAACCGTGCCGGTGACTTCAGAAGCCGCTGCGGAACCCGAAGCCGATGACGCCGTGCCTGCCGCCTTAGATGACGTGTCCGCTGTCCGGGACGCCGTGTCTGCTGTCTGGGACGCTCCGCAGGCTGCCATAGAAAAGGCCATTGCCATACTGAGTAGAAGTGCTGTAACTTTCTTAACTTTCATTTTTCCCTCCCTCGGAATAATTAAACTTAATTAAATATATGTATTTTTAGTCGTTCGTATATGTTAAATTTAATTATACTAAGCCGCTTTTGAATGTAAATATCAAAAAGGAATCAATATATGTCTAAAAAATACATTTATAAAATAATCCGCAATAAAAAAGAGCTGCTGCAGAATTTTGAAAATTTCTGCCGGCAGCTCCCTGTACAGTTAACTATATTATTATTTCTGATCTTTTGATAACTTTGTCTTATGCTTTATCTTATGCTTTATCTTATGCTTTATCTTATGCTTTATCTTATGCTTTATCTTATGCTTTATCTTCCGCTTCGGTCACTCCATGCTTCTTAACCTTGAAATTCAGTTTCTTCGGAACCTTTACATCGATGCCGAATCCCATGCGGATTATCCAGAAGAAAAACAGCAGCACCGCAATCGGGATGAGGCACGAGGTAACAATCAATACCGCTACCGCCTCGATCATATTGCTCAGCGCATCCTCGAATTTGGAGGTCAGCGCTGTAATTCCGCCCTGGATCTTGGAAATAATGTTCGCAAGAAAGTTCGTGCTGTCGCCGTTGGCTTCCGTCGCGCTGTCCTCCACCTGCTGCGTGCTCTCTTTTGCCGAAGCAAGCGTCTCGTCAACAGACGAAGCATACGTCGCCTCGATCAGGTTCGATGCCCAGACGCTTGTCGGAACGACCAGGAAAATAACCAGACCGAAAAGCGCCAGCTTAGCCGCAAAATTCTTTAGCTTTTCATTTTTAAAAAAGACATTTGCGGAAATGAGGACACACGCAATCGGAATAAGCACCTTAAAGGCCGCAAAACCCGTGATCGTGACCAGGTATTTTTCCAGGAAAATGGCGCAGAGTACCACGACGAAGTAGCCGCTGAGATCCATCAACTTATTCGCAATCGGCGTAGCCGTGTCTCCCGGAATCAACGTGATCGCCGCAGACGCAGCTGTCGTGGCAGCTGTCAGCTCCATCACTGTCGTCTTTTTCTTATCCAGTGCGCTGATCGTGGCGGCGTGGGATTTCGCCGTCGAAGCCCAGCCTCCGACCAAAAAAAACGATACCAGTGCAATAACCAGCGGAACCGCAATCTTTGCAATAAAAACAGCCTTTTCCTTGTTCATTGCCTTCTCCTCAACCATTGCCTTTTCATCCTCCCGAATCTAAAATGCCTTTTTAATGCCATTTTTCGGAAATAAAAACTGCTTATATTGTATCATGTACGGAAATTGTTGTGCAGGTTTTTTTAGCGAACGCGTCGTGCCGGATACAACGCTGCCCGCACAATGGCAATTTTTACTTCTGAAAGATTTATGAATTCATAATTTCAGTCTGGTTATTCAAAACGTAAACGGTTTGTTTGCAGATGTATAACGTTTATGATACAATTATATCGTCAGGAGGTGATATTATGGCAAAAACAGCCAGTATTAATGTACGTACAGATCCGGAAACCAAATCCGAAGCTGAAAAAATATACTCTGCATTCGGTCTCACAGTATCAGACGCAATCAATGTTTTCCTTCACATATCCATTATGGAAGGCGGCTTTCCGTTTGAAATAAAACAGCCCCGGTACAATAAAGAGACTGAAAAAGCTATAGATGAAGCGCGTTCCATCATGAATGGAAAGATCATCCCCAAAAAATATGCTTCCGTTGAACAGCTTTTTGCAGATCTTGACAAAGGATAAGGTGACTGTGAATGCTTGAACTTGTTACGACCACTCAATTTCGCAAGGACTACAAGCGTATCAAGAAACGTGGCTATAAGATAAATTTGCTACAGAATACCATAGCACTTTTACTCAGGGAAGAAATCCTTGAAGACCGATATAAGGATCATCCC
>DCDB01000028.1 GCA_002316215.1 Lachnospiraceae bacterium UBA1066
CCGGCATTTTCATTACTGATATTGCCGTCCACCTCAACCTCCAGACCGCCGTATCCCCGCTCATCAAGGAACTCCCGCAGGCGTTTCATCTTATTGAAGCTGCCTTTTACAATCGGCTGGCCGGCAAATCCGGGATTAACACACAGAAGCGAGATACCGTCTACCGAATCAAGAAGTTCCTCGCAGGAATAAACAGGTGTCCCGGGATTAATAGCAAGAAATACCTTGCAGCCAAAGGAACCGAGCTTTTCAACGGCCCGTTCAATATGGACGGTGCTTTCAAAATGGATGGTAACAATATCATTTTTCCTGATTCCGAACCAATCGTATTTTTCCTCAGGTCTTTCTATCATGAGATGCAGGTCGAGCGGAATATCCGTAAGTCCCCTTAAGCCCCGTATATAATCGACTCCGAGGCCGAGATTCGGCGTAAAATCCCCGTCCATAACATCAATATGCAGATAATCCATGCTTTCTTCTTCAAAAATCCGGATGTCCTCTGTCAGGTGCACCAGATCCTCGCACATCATGGAAGCGGAGATTATCCCCTCATTTCGCATCTCTTTCTCCCATTGTAAACATGATCTTTACTGAAAAAGCCGTCGGATCATTGAGAACCGCAAAAGCTTCTTCGCAGTCTTTAAGCCCGAACCGATGAGTAATAAGCGTCTCCGGCTTCAGCTTTCCATCAGCCATAAAGTGCAGGATTTCATGCCAGTTATTATCTGCCGAAGAATAGGAAGAATTCCATGTCCCGCGGATATTAAGCTCATTCCGGAGTATTTTCCAGTAGACATCTTTTCCGAACAGCATATCATCCTCAGGATTCCCCGTAAAAACGACATTTCCGCCTCTCTTAGCCAGGGTGACAGCCGTCTGGGCTGCAGAAGAGCTGCCTGCACATTCAAGGACAACATCCGCCATTTTCCCATAAGTAAGCTGTTTTACGGCATCCGCCGGATCCCAGCCCATATCATTTACGACATGATCCGCGCCTTCGGAACTTGCGAATTTAATCTTTTCTTTGGAGCGGCCCACGACAATAACATTCGATGCCCCGCATATTTTCGCGATTTTTGCAGCAAGAAGACCGACCGTTCCTGTCCCGACGATGGCAACACTGTCGCCTTCCTTCATACCGCCCCGCTTAAGCGCATGAAGCGCGACAGCAGACGGTTCACACATGGCCGCCGGGGGATAGTCCACCGTATCCGGAAAAACGTTGATATTGAAGACCGGAACGGCAAGATATTCCGCAAATCCCCCGTCACACCGGGAACCGAAATAATTGTAATGCTCGCAGAGAGCATAGTGCCCTTCTTTGCAGCTGGCGCACTGACGGCATGGAAGAAGCGGAAAGACCGCCGCCCTCTTCCCCAGAAGATCCGGATTGACGCCTCTCCCCAGTTCCGCTATTTCACCTGCAATTTCATGCCCCGGTATCAGCGGAAAATGATACGCCCCCGTACGGAAAATCCTGGAATGGTCACTGCTGCAGATACCGCAGGCCCGCACTTTAAGAAGCACTTCGCCGTCTTTCGGCTCCGGCTTCTTTACGTCTGTATATTCAATCCTTCCTATATCTTTTAAGACTAATGCTTTCAAAGAGTTCTAAGTCCTCCTTCGTCGTTATTTTCAGATTGGATTCGCTTCCTTCCAGAAGACAGATGTCCATTCCGGCTTCATATGCGATTTCGGTACTGCCATGCACACTGCCAAGATGCTCAGGCCCTTTTGCTTTATTAGCAGCGTAATATTTCCCGAAAATGAAGCTCTCCGGCGACTGGCCGGCAAAAATTTCATTCCGCGGTATCTCTCCGTCAATCTTCTTTCCGTCTTTCGAAAGGTAGCAGGTATCTTTAACCGAAACGACCGGCATGGCACCGTCATGCTCCGGTATGGCATCCAGACAGGCGGAAATCATTTCCTGCTTCACGCATGGCCGGGCTGCATCATGAATAATAACTGCATCGCTGTCGCGCGCCCGCTTTTTTAAAGCCTCAAGACCGTTCCAAATCGAGTTCTGCCTGCTTTCGCCTGAAGGAGCAAAGCCTATAAACTTGGTAATCTTAAGAAGCCCGATCCATTCATTTAAGAAGGACTGCCAGGCTGGATCCGATACAATCAGGATTCCGTCCGTGTCATTATTCTCTTCAAAAGTTCTGAGAGAGTATCCGATAACCGGACACGAATCCACCATCAGATACTGCTTCGGAGTATTTCCCATCTTCATACGGCTGCCGACGCCGCCCGATAAAATAATACAATAATTCATCGCACCTGGATTCCCTCTTTAACCGTATTTCCTGGTTAAAATCCATTCCTGTACGCAGGAAACCTCTTTGGATTTTCAATACATACATGATAACGATCAATTATAACAAAATACCGCTTGAAAATCACTCTTTTATTAAGATTTCAAATAGGTTAAAATAAAAATGCAGCCAAATTTCATAAAGTACGGAGGTTTTGTATGGATAATTCAGAAAAATCCGCTTCAGCATCCGGAAAAAGCTTAAAAATCTTTTCCTTCAGCGAAGCGGAAGTAAGAGCCGCCGATGAAATGACGGGACGGGCAGGGACACGTATGACAGAGGAATATGCAGCCTTCCTGAAGAGAAAAAGAGCACCGTACGCAAATGCCAACATTTCCGACGGTGCTCCTAAAACACAGGCTTCGGTTTGGACGCTGCCCTTAATTAAAAGAAGGTAATACGCCTTTTGCTCTTAAATACCCTTCATAGTGAAGCTGAAGCTTAAGTGCACTCCTGCCGGAAGAAGATATTCAGGATGTGTTTTCGCTCCCCAGGAATCATCTCCTCCGACACCCATCTGTCCCAGCGCCGCACGTATGACAGTATAGTGGACTTCCGGAAGTTCGTAAGGATGGTTTGCATTTTCCAGTTCATGCGAGGTATAGGGAAGGATACTAAAATCCATCTTCTCGCCTGTAAAATGAAGCCCGTGCCCTTTTTGGTCCGTGACATCCGCCCAGCGCACACCGGTGCGGTTGCCGCATTCCTGCGGGATCAGATATTTTGCCATACTGCCCTTCGCGGAAGTCTCATATATTCCGAGCCGTGCCCCGTGGCAGCGGTCAGCATAGGTTTCCTCAGGTCCCATACCATACCATCTTAAGCGGTCATAATCGGCAGATGTCTTAAAGGTCATTCCGAATACCGGCGGATCCGGAAAATCTTTCGGCAGATCCATATCGAGTGTCATTTTAACCGTCCCATCCGGTGTGACCGTATAGATGATATCAAATTCCGGAAACAGATTCTCACCGCCTGAAAAAGCATCCGGATTCTCCTCATTGTCGGCGATACGGTGTTCTTTTTCATGCTGCAGTTCCGGTGCCTTGGCCATATAAGCTGCCGGTGTCGGAATATTAAAATGCCAGGTCAGCCGGATCTCCTCCGGCGTCTCGGCCGTCTCCGGCCCGCTGAACCCAATCCGGGACTGATAAAGACTGGCAATCTTCCACATGCTGTAACGAAAAGGCATGTAATTTCCGCGGTCATTGTCCGTCGGCGCACGCCAGAAATCAGCTTTCGGCGCCGTTTCCAGCATTTCACGTCCCGCATACTTATAGGATATAAGCGCTGCAGACTTTCCGCAGAAAAGCGCTTCCCAGTTTTCTCCGCGCACTCCGATATTTACACGTCCATGGACGATCTTCATGACGCGCGGGCTGCCCTTAAAGCCCATTTCCGCAGCTGCCCCGTTTTCCTGTACATCTTTCTGCTGCTCTTTGTGCGCAGCAGCCTCTTCCGCCGTAAAAACGTGCTGGCCGAATGCAACCTCATGCCCCTTCGGCGCCCAGGCTTCATCTTCTTTCAAAAGGAAACGGACGGTAACCGCATATTCACCGGTACCGGAAAAATCGGCCGGACTGAAAGGAAGCCTATAACTCTTCTTTTCAAGCGGCAGAACATCGGTTGTAAGCGGCAGTTTCTTTTTAGCCTCGCCATTCTCAAGAAGAACCGCCACGCACTCATAAAAATCCGTATTGGTAAAGAGATTTTTATTTTTTACCAGAACTTCATCTGCGGTAACAACAGCTTCTATATTCTGATAGCAGTATTTCACTTCCTGCATCTTAGGAGAAGGATCTCTCTTTTCGCCGTAAACAATCCCGTTCCCGCTGAAGTCACCGTCATTCGGCCGGTCGCCGAAATCCCCGCCGTAAGCCTGGAAAGGACGGCCGTAACGATCTTTTTTCGTGATGCTCTGGTCGATATAATCCCAGATAAAGCCGCCCTGGTACATCGGCTCCGTATCTGTCAGCTCCGTATACTTATGAAGCGCCCCGTTGGAGTTACCCATGGCATGGGAGTATTCGCAGCAAATGAACGGCTTCGGCATCCCGTTCGCTTTATTCTTTTCGATATAGGCCTTAATGCGCGTAACCGGCGGATACATCTGGCTTTCGAAATCTGAAGTACCGGGATAGCGCGGATCCCAGAAAATACCCTCATAGTGTACCGGGCGGGACGGGTCAAGCTGACGGAAAAGATTGGCCATTGCAAATGGCACCTTTCCTCCAAAACTTTCGTTCCCGATACTCCAGATGACAATGGCCGGATGGTTCTTGTCTCTTTCATAGCAGTTTTTCGTACGGTCGAACATCATTGGCTGCCATGCCAGGTTATCTCCCGGAACCTGATGCTTCTCGGCTCCCGGTATATGACGCGCAACCGCATCCCACGTGCCATGCGATTCCATGTTATTTTCCGCAATCATGTAAAGGCCGAAACGGTCGCAAAGATCGTAGAGATATTCGCTGTCCGGATAATGGCAGGTACGGATGGCATTGATGTTATTGCGTTTCATCGTAAGGATGTCCGTAAGCATCTGGGCACGGGTAACGGCTCGTCCTGCCTGGGCACTGAATTCATGGCGGTTCACGCCCTTAAAGACAAGCCTTTTTCCGTTCAGCAGAAGCGTGGCGTCTTTTATTTCAATACGGCGGAAACCGAAGTCCTGCAGAATTATCTCCTGAGAAAATTTCTCAGTGCCGGCCGCTGCACATAAAGATCCTGCTTCTTCGCCGGCCGCTGCACATGAATTCCGGGAATTTTCAGCAGAATTTTCTTCCGGACCTGTAAGAACAATCTTCACTGTATAAAGCTGCGGATCCTCGGCGCTCCAAAGCTTCGGATCCTCCATTTCAAAATCCAAAGCAAGCGACGGTTTTTCCGCCTCCATCGCCGGGGCGAAGTTTTCAGAGCCGTTAAAAACAGCCGTTTTTGAAAGGACTGCAAAAGAATCCTCGCAGGGGCTGCCTTCCTGAACCATACGTTCAGAAGCTTTTTTTAAAACAGTAATCACGGCAGTACCGCAGCCCGTTCCGCGAAGCTCCAGATGAAGAGTTCCCGTTTTGAAGTCTTCCGTAAGAGAAGACAGTACCTTGACATCATAAACATGCGCAGCCGGGACCGCAAAAATCCTGACGCTTCTGTGCAGGCCGGAAAAACGGAACATATCCTGATCCTCGCACCAGCTGGCTGCTGTCCATTTAATAACCTGCGCTGCAATTTTATTAATTCCAGGTACCAGATAAGGCGAAAGATCAAAAGAATGAGGCGTAAAGCTGTCCGTGCTGTAGCCCGCATAATGACCGTTGCACCAGACGGCAAGGCCGCTTTCTGCTCCTTCAAAGCAGATTCCAACCTTCATGCCCTGCCATTTTTCGGGCAGGACAAAGTCTTTTGCATAACTTCCGACCGGATTAAACCGCGTCGGCACTTCACCCGGATCTTTCTCCTCATGTCCATCCCACGGATACTGGGTATTGACATACATGGGCGCGTCATATCCCTGCATCTGAAGATGGCCCGGAACCTCAATATCATCCCAGGCACTTGTATCGAAACCGGGCTGCTCAAATCCTTTTATGACAGCATCCTGGTTTTTCGCATAGTGAAACTTCCAGCTTCCGTCAAGACTCATCTCATAGGAACTGCCTGTCTCCTGCTGTCCTTCATGAAAATCAACATTTTCCAAATCCTTTTTGAGAAAATAACGATGGGCAGAATGTGCCGGCAGGCAATTCTCTTTAAAGTATCCCGGATCCGCTATTTTACCAATGTTAAATTCCGCCATTTGTGTTTTCCTCCGAGTTGCTTGTATTTATTATGACAAGATAACTTTTAACAGCCACGTTGCCTGGAATTGCTCCATCGCTTCGCGATTCCGGCAGCCATACTCTAATTATACCAGCAGCCTCTCCTGTGTCGAGCGGCACAAGTTATAAAAAGAGCGCTAAAAGATGTTCTTTTAACGCCCTTTGTCAAAATGCCTGTGTCCGTCCTAAAAAGTTCAGCCCTTTACAGCTCCGGTAATTCCGTTTGCAAAATTCTTCTGGAGTAAGAAGAAGACGATGATGGTAGGCAGTGAACATAATGTAACGCCGAGCATCAGGCTGCCGTAATCCGTCACATAGCCTGCCTTCAGGTTTGCAATCAGCATCGGCATGGTCAGTGATTTTCCGTTGGTCATGATAATCTTCGGCCAGAGGTAGCTGTTCCATGCGTTCATGAAAGTGATGGTCATCGCCGCCGCATAGGTTGACTTCATCGTCGGGAAAAACATCTGCAGGAAGATCTGGAATTCGTTCAGGCCGTCGACACGCGCCGCGTCAATCATTTCATGAGGAAAGCTTCTGGCGCTCTGCCGGAACATCATGATTAAAAATGGTGTGGAAATCGTCGGTAAAATGAAGCCCGCCGCGGTATTTAAGAGTCCTGCCGAGCTGAACATCTGGAACAGGGGAATCATCGTTGCCGCAAAGGGGACCATCATGGCCAGAAGCACGACAGCCATAACCCTGTCTTTACCCTTCGTATGGTAAATTTCGAAACCGTAGCCTGCAAGAGAGCAGACAAACAGCGAAATCACTGTCATAAGGATGGAATAGCGGAAAGAATTCCACATCGCCAGCCCGACCTTCTGAGCCTTGATGAGGTTTGCCCAGTTTTCCAGGAGGTAAGTTCCGGGAATTAATTTCCCGGCAATAACATCAGTACTTTTATTTGTCGCGGAGGCAAGCATCCAGTAAAGAGGAAATGCCGAGAAAATCGAAGCAATGATCAAAAAGATATAAGAACCGATTCTTCTGCCTTTAGTCACGGGTATCACCTACTTTCATCTGTACGAAGGCCAGGATAGCGACAAGAATCAAAATCACGAAAGCCAGAGCCGATGCATAGCCGAAGTTCGGGGCTCCCTGGAAGGACAGATTATAGATGTAATGCGACATCGTAAGCGTCGTGTTTGCCGGTCCGCCTGCCGTTAAGTTTACGGATTCATCGAATAACTGCAGTGTTCCGTTTGTAGACATAATCGCCGTAAGAAGAATCGTGGGCTTCAAAAGCGGAGCCGTAATCTTCCAGAAGGTCGTCCACGGAGAGGCGCCGTCGATGGCTGCCGCTTCATATACGGAATAATCGATATTCTGAAGACCTGCCAGATAGAAAACCATGTTATAGCCTGTCCATCTCCAGATCAGGGCGAAGATAATAACGAAGCGCGCCGTCGAGGTTGTTGTAAGCCAGGCTACCGGCTGTGAAATAAGCCCGATCGACATAAGGAGATGATTCACGAAACCGTCATTTGCAAAAAGGCTTCGGAAAATAATAGCGTAAGAAACAAGCGATGTTGCGCAGGGCAGGAAAATCAGCGTTCTGAAAAGCCCTTTGCATTTCAGATCCTTATTGTTGAGCATCGTCGCCAGGATCAGCGCCAGCACCAGCATGATCGGAACCTGAATAATCAGATAAAGAAACGTATTGCCAAGTGCCTGGATAAAAAGCTTGTCCTTGAACATCCTGATATAATTTGTAAGTCCCGTCCAGGACATGCTCTTCCCGACGCCGGTCTGAAATGAAAGCAGCAGTGCCCGGATCATAGGATAAAAGCTCATGACCGCAATCAGCAGTACTGCCGGCGCTAGAAATACCCAGCCTGTCCGGTTTTCCTTTTTCTCAAGCGAATAGCCGTTCTTGAGCTGTTTTGCCTTTTCTGCCAAAACTTGCCTCCTTTTTCTTTGTTTCGCAGGAACGTTCCTGCTTAAATAACATTCAATTGCCAGATATTGTCCGGGATAACCTCTTTTCTTCCATCCCGTTTTTCCATTTTCACACAAAAACCGCCGTGTACCGCTTCTGCGGCCCGCGGCGGCTTTTATATTCAAGTCTCTTCTCAGCTGCCTTTCTTATGTACTTTCTTATCTGTCGGCATCCTGGCTGCAAGCCGTTTTTTAATCCTGCAGGATACTGCCGCACACATTTCAGCCTCAGCCGCCCATTGCGAACTTTACGGTTTCCTGCGCTGTCTTAAGTTCATCGTCAATGCTTGCTCCGTTCAGGACATTCGTCAGAGCCGTCGCCACAGCATCACGCGCTTCATAATAGTAAACGCCGGTATTGTTGCTCGGGACCTTGGAAGAATAGTCAACGATCTTTGCAAAAATCTTATCTCCGCCGAAGAACTCCTGCGGCTCGTTATAAATGTCGGACTTTGCTGCCGGTGTATAAGTTGCGATCGCGCCGGAAGACGGAAGGATAGTCGCATAAAGATCCGTGCTGCCTGCAAATGTCGCTGTCAGGAATTTCTCTGCAAGCTCTGCATTTTTCGAGCTCTTGGAAACCGCCCAGCTGGAACCGCCGTTATTGGAAAAGTTCGTAGCTCCGGAGGATTTCTCAAGCTTCGGCATATTCGTGATATCCCACTTGCCGCTCTGGTCTTTTGCCGTCTGGATAATAGCGAGGATCCAGCAGCCGTTGATCGTACCTGCAACCTGTGCGTTTGTAAGAGTCGCAACATATTCATCCCAGCTGTTGATCTGAATCATAACGCCGGATTTAATCAGCTGCTGATATACATCCAGAACTTCCTTCAGGGTATCATTGTCAACAATTGTCGGATTGCCCTGTGCATCAAAGAGAGAAGCCCCTGCGGACTGAAGCATGATCATAATCAGATCGGATTCGCCTGCCTGTACGGAAAGAAGCGGCTGCCCTGTCTTTGCAAGGACGTCCTTGCCTTTTTCAATGAACTGGCTCCAGGTGATGTCCGTAAAATCGTCAATGGTGTAACCGGCCTGCTGAAGGACGTCCGTCCTGTAGCATCCGACGACGCAGCCGTTATCAAACGGAACGCCGTAATTCTTACCGTCCACCGTTGAATATGCAACCTTGGAAGAAGCAAACTGCGTGTAATCCACACCGCTCTTGGTCAGATCCGTGAACATATCAGGATAATTCTTGACGTTTTTCTGGAAAGCATTGTCCTGGCAGAGGAAGATGTCCGGAAGCGTGCTGTAATCACCGGAAGTACCCGCTGTCGTAAGCGCTGTCTGAAGATCCGCCCACGGCGTCTCGACAATATTCAGCTTGAAGTTCGGATCTGTCTTCTGGTAAACCTTTTCAGCTTCCTGCATTGCATAGATGTTGAACGCCGGATCCCAGCACCAGACTGTCAGTTCATCACTTCCGTCCCCTGTGGTTGCTGCCGATGCCGCTGTTGAAGATGCCGCTGAATCCGCCTTGGAAGCTGTTGATGTCGCCGCCGTCGATGTCG
>DCDB01000094.1 GCA_002316215.1 Lachnospiraceae bacterium UBA1066
GACTTGTCCCCGAGTAGTTCACTTGATAACTATCTTGCAATCTTTAGAATAATGGAAAATGAAAAGATTGTAGAAGTCATCACAATCCAATATCAAGGAAGAAACATATAAGATGAAGCCTGACTATTCTGTCCGGTGAATGAAAGCAAAGGTTTTCATTTCATAATTAAATGATTGAAGAACTGCAGCCCTCATTCTCTTTCTTCATCTTGCATGGAGCCGTGTGGCAGAGGAGGAAAAAACATGGAAGAGAAAAAGAGGAAAAACTCAAAAATATGGTGGTTCATCGCAGGAGCGGCCGTTATGGCAGCTGGATTTCTTATGATCCCTCCGCTGCTTAGAAAATTCACAAACAAGATTGCAAAACACAGCTGCTCCGCAGCAGATATCGATTTTGATGATCTTGGCCCGGAGATTGTACATAACGACGAGGCAAAGGAGAAAGAATAATGGCTGCTTTTGATACAGAGAAGTTAGCGCAGGATGCAATTAACGCAATTGCGGATAAAATTAAAAATCTAAACACCTTAAACATTATTGTCGCAGGAAAAACAGGTGTGGGAAAAAGCACACTGATTAATTCTGTATTTAAAGATGAGCTGGCCGAGACGGGAATGGGAAAGCCGGTAACGGATCACATGAGAAAAATAACAAAGAAAGGAGTGCCTCTGGCAATTTACGATACGCGTGGGTTTGAACTCGGAAAAGAAGTTCAGTCTGAGGTTAAGAAGGAAGTTATTGATACCATTCAGAAAGGCATTGCAACAAAGGATATCAATAAAACGATCCACTGTATTTGGTACTGCATTAATACAGCCGCTAACCGGGTTGAGCCGGAAGAAATACAGTGGCTTAGGGAATTGTCCAGAGAAAACCAGATCACGCAGGTTCCGATTATTATAGTGCTGACCCAGTCATTTTCAAAGAAAAATGCGGTGGCGCTGAGGAAGATGCTGCTTGATGAAAATCTGGATGTTGTGCAGATCATTCCTGTCCTTGCGCAGGATTATGAGATTGATGAGGAATATACAGCCAGGGCATACGGTCTTGATGTTTTAATTAAAGTAATGGCGGAGATTCTCCCGGAAGAACTAATGGATACGCTTCAGCATGTGCAAATAGCATCTTTAACTGAAAAAAAAAGGTACGCACAGGCAGCAGTCGCGACAGCGGCAATGGCAGCGGTAGGTGAAGGAGCTGCTCCTATTCCGCTTTCTGACTGTGCGATGTTAATACCGACACAGCTCACAATGATCGTGTCTATAACTGTAATATTCGGGTTCGACGTAAACAAGAGTATACTGACTGCCCTGATCTCATCAACAATAGGAACCGGCGGTGCAACGGTATTAGGAAAAACCGTTGTAGCTAATATCCTCAAATTCATACCCGGCGCGGGAACCGTTCTCGGCGGAGCTATTTCTGCAAGCACAGCAGGGCTGATTACAACAGCTCTTGGCGAGGCTTATATTAAAGTCCTTGAGATGGTGTTCAAAGGCGAGATGAACATAAACGATCTTGGAACCGTAAAAGGTAAAGAGGCAATGTCCCAGAACTTCAGGCAACAGTTAAGGTTTGGAAAGAGCCGTAAATAATCTGTATGATTTCGGAAATCAGTAAACTGGCTGATTCCAAAGGTAAAATAAACAGTGTGGATTATATAGCAAATAACACCCAGGTGAGCAAGCTTGTCTACACGGCCGCGAATGGTCTTGTAGTGACTTATACCTATACGGCCGGTGACAGCTCCGGAAAATATACTTTTGGGGATAAAGCAGCTGAAGGTACTTATACAAAGAAAAATCTTACCGGAACGAATGCCAGCACAACGGACGTTCTTAATAATCTACGGGCAATCAACAGCGATGTAGAGAAAATCCTGGGGGACGACTGGAGTACAACATACGTTGATAAGCAGCATTTTGATCTGATTTCAGGCGTAAAGACTGTAAAACTTCAAAAGAAAGATGGTTCCTATGTAACCAAAGATTTTAGTGCATACTACAATGAATTCAAACAGCTCTACGGAGTTGCTACAAAATTTACTGTAACAATGGATAGTGGAAAGTTGAATTTTCAGATAAGAGGTCAGTGCAATAAGGGCCTTGCAGGCAATGCCGGATCGACTGCTGTAGCTATTGATTTCACCGTAGGCGGAAATATTACAGGGGTAGATAAAATAACTTCATTTTCCTGAAAATGAAGCGCTAATGTTTAGATGAATACGTAAACCGCAAGCCGTTCCGTCATGGGACGGCTTTTATCGTCTTCGTAAAAAAACTGAAGTTTATGCGTCAATTCTATGAGGTGTGGGAGCCATACTTTAAACCGCTAACTGTGGATAGCGATTTTGCTGAGAAAAATATTTGTGCTAAACAGCTGAAGCAAAGGATTTCTTGTCATGATATAATGCGTATAGTGCTTATCGGGAGTATATAATGCCTTGAGAACTTCCAAAAGGAGAAGAAAAATGAAAATCTGTGTTTTCGGTGCATCAATGCCGGTGCCGAAATTATCGGCGTTGTTCCTGATT
>DCDB01000051.1:0-8397 GCA_002316215.1 Lachnospiraceae bacterium UBA1066
CTTCCCTTTATAATCAGAGACCATCCTGCCAGGTGGTCTCTTTTTATGTCCAGACGCTCCTTTTTTCCCTGTGCCGGTGCTTCAAGGCCAAGAGCTGCAAGAACCCGGCTGTCCCAGATCGGACGGCCGGCACCGATCGTCGCCAGCATAGCATCTTGCTTGCAAATGACGCCTCCGCCGATCCGCATTTTTCTGTCCCTTTCAGTTGTCTGGGAAAAATTCAGCTCTCCGCTGCTCACGACTTCTTTGTGATTATTCCAGTTATTTCTTTAATAAATGTATGTACTGTAGTGCAAGGGCACATTTCCGAAGGTTTGTTGGTACAGTTGCGAATATGCTCTGTTAACCTTCTCTGTGCAATTTCAACAGCCTGTTTTTCATCTCCGTAACGACATAGCTTTTGATAAATTGCCGGGTCTGCTTTGTCATATTTTATTCCGGTAACTTGTGTGAATTCCCGCGCGAATCCATTACAGCACGATACAGAATCCTGATATGACGGCATAGCTCCGAAATATGTGCTGAACCATATTTCAATACACGGATTGGACCAACCAACATTGATACCCTTTTCTAAGGCAGCAGATATAATCTGATCAAAGTCTTTTACTTGATCACGATCAAAAACAATCCACGGTTCGCCATATTGAGGCTGCAACGAAGACATATTGATGGCTTCGCTAACAAGATCAACCGTTTTTGCCTTACAGACCTTTATCACAAGTTTTCCCTGCAATTCTTTCGGAATTGAGTCCCGCAAACCAAGCATATAGTTTTGCTCTGTTTCTTTAGTGTCCGTCACAATAAAATAGTACCCCAATTCCGGAACACGGCGCTTGGATAGCTGCTCTCGATTTTTTCGTTTTCCGTTTCTATTTGGCATACTTATTCCCCCTTAAACACATCAAAGTACTGCATTGTGGGAATAGCGCCATACTTACCAAGAAGATAATTTTTCTCGTAATTTTCATCTTTGCGGATTTTCGCACCATCTTCATCAACAAAATCCGCAAGCGAATAGAGTGTGGAAATACCATTAGCAGCCTTCTCACTAAACCAAACTTCATCACGGCGCAGAATATTACTATTAAGCTGCCAAGAATCATGAGAAGTAAATATAAGCTGAGCATGATTTGGATTTGTCTCTTGGTTTAAGAAAGTGATAACAAATGTCCTGACCAGTAACGGATGAAGTCGTGCGTTCAATTCATCAACAAAGAGTACCCCCCCTGTCTCCAACACTTCTTGTAGTAATGGATATAATGCAAACATTTTAAGGGTACCTGCGGATTCCAATTTTAACGGGATAGTCGCAGTATCCTCCGAATCAATCATTTTATGTATAGCATTGATTCTAACCTTAGAAGATTTCTTGTCATCATCACTTTCAATAGGTTTAACTTCAAATCCAATAATTGAAGGATCAAACGCAGAAAAGTAATTGATAACTTTATCCTGAACATTTTTGCTCTCTACAAAATCATCCGGCAGTTGCTCCGATAGGAAGAAATTCTCAAATGGACGGCCAAAATCAGCAAGCTCATTATTCATAAACCAATCGCGAATCAGTTTGAGCTTTGCTATCTTCAGTTTTGAACCCAGCGATACGATCAATGTTTCCTTTTCAAGCGCTATTCTCAAATTCTCCTGACTCTTAGACGCAATGCCGGAAAGATCAAGCTCAGAACCATTGCGATAAAAAATACGCTTATAATCGCCTCGAGATGTTTTTGATTTGTAGTTGAGCCATTCTTCTTTTATTCCGGTACTATTAACTGTAAATCCATAGTTATACGATTTTGCTCCGTTTTTTTCTGAAGAAATAAAATAAACTTCAAAAGAAGATTCGGCTTTTTTACTGCTGGCATCAAACAAAAATGGTGTAGGGTCTAAAAATTCAGACTTACTCTTTTTCTTTGATTCATCTCCGCCATAGTTGAGAGAACTTGCTACATATGTAGCCATGTATCTAAAGGCTTCCAAAACATTGGACTTACCACTGGCGTTAGCACCGAAAATCGACGCAATCGGAAGAACCTTCTCATTGCCAATGGAAATAACATGATTACTGTATTCGGAAATTTTTGTTGCAGTTAAATCAAGCGTGGTATCATCACGAAATGATTTGAAATTCTTGAAATTAAATTGCAAAAGCATATTGTCACTCTCCTTTACATCTGTTCACTCTCCAGTATACTCAAATAATTAGTAAAAGCAACACGTAAATGAGGCATTATCTCATTTGTATGTAAATATTTATAAAAAATCTCGCACAGTATCTCAGGTTTTCAGAAAACCGTCATAAAAGAGCTGCCGCTTCAATGGAAATTTTGTGTCAGGCACCGTTCCAGCTTACCAGGTTCAGCGTCTTGTTTTATAGCAGCCTTTCGCAGCTGATTTCCAGGTCTGTCCAGCCGAGACTTTCCGCCCATTGGCGCAACTCTTCCCTTTCCTTACGACTTTTGCCTTCATAAATTTTCTGAAGGAATTCAATATATCCGTGGATTCCTCCGACATCCTCCACAAGCTGCATTCCGTCTTTAGCAACGCAGACAGGCCGGTGCTCCGCAATGACAGTTTCCGCAGCCGCTTCTACAACAGGCGCAGGTACCTGGCAATGCTGCCCAAGATCCGTCAGGTCTTCAAGCCGCGTGATATGGAAAATCCAATTGTCGCCGTAATCATATTCATAAATGAGCTCACGAGTGAGTGCTTTCGCTCCTCCCCTGGACAGTCTGCCTACAGATTCAAGATAAATTTTATAGGGAACAAGTATCTCTGAAAGTAAAAGCCTCTCAAGCAGTGATTCCATTCCTTCTTCAATAACGACAGAATAATTCAGTTCTTCCAGCGTCAGCTCATCAAACGTCCTGTTGACTACTGATACTTCATTTTCCGCACAAAGCTTTTCCAAATCTTTATTCTTCTTTTCATTGCTGTACCAGACGTATCTCGGGATCACTTCCAAAGAAGAAAACCTTTCTTTCATCTCCCGCATTTCGGAACGGCAGAGCCGATATCTTTCATCCGGATCCGCACAGCGGTACGGACCTGTATATTTTCTTCTTCTCCAGATTTCGAAATTTTCACCATCTTCATAATCATCATCCCAGGAATGGTAATCCTCGCTGACATCCGGCGCGCGGAAAACTGTTCCGACCAGAGCAGCCCAATTCTTGACCATGCCACCGGTCAGGCGCATATAATCTTCTTTCGGGAGAATAAAATGATGCAGATGCTCATTCTGGAAACCGAAAGCACGGGCCAGAGCGTAATGGAGATAATGAAGAGGCATGTCCGACGGAATTAAAAGATCCCGGCTGATACTCCTTCCTGACCGGGATCCTCCGTACAACTTCAGGATTTGCGCATCATGGTCGGAAAGGCTCGTGAGACCCAGATCAAGCTCTACATGGATTGGAACCGCCCTCAGCTCCTTACACTTTTCTCCCTGATTCACAAACGATACCACTTTATTTTCCATAACCCAGCCTCCGCTATTGTTATTTTTACATTTATGCAACCGGATACTTTTATAAAACAACTAAATGCATTCCATTATGAACAGTAAAAGGTTGTATAGAGTGTCATAATTCTTTTATTTTCCCTTTTCAGTAAAAAACAAGATAATGCACTTTACAGATCCCTTCATTTTACTTCACAGATTCTTTCATTTCTCTTCACAGGCTGTTCACAGACTCCCGGTATTATAGTTCTTGTAAGATACAAGTCTTACAAAACAACCAAATAAAAACCTTTTTCTTTTTCATTACTCCGTCGGGAGACGGAACTCCTTCCCTTTATAATTAGAGGCCATCCTGCCAGGTGGTCTCTTTTTATTTATCGTGTAGAGACAATCCTGCGGATGGTCTCTTTTTATTTATCGTTTAGAGGCCATCCTGCCAGGTGGTCTCTTTTTATTTATCGTGTAGCGACAATCCTGCGGATGGTCTCTTTTTATTTATCGTTTAGAGACAATCCTGCCGGATGGTCTCTTTTTTCGCTCAGAAATACTTTATGAGGATATTATAATTCTTTTATGGAAGGATATGTGATAAAATTAGAAAGAAAAAAGTGTTTGCTCAAAAAGGCCGGCAATGGAAAATATATTAAAAGACTCTTTCTCTGAGAGTACAATTCTTTCTGAGGCCAAAAAGGCTGTTCGAAAGCCTCCTTTGATCGTGATTCTCCTTGTTCTTCTGGCAGCTTTTACAGCGGAATCTTTCCTGACAAACAGCCCGATGCTGCAGCTGTTCCCTCCCATCTTTCAAAGTGCCGTAAACATGCTGGCTACTGCACCTGCCGATATTGCTTTGTCCGTTGTCTTTATAAGGTGCATCGAAAAAAGGAGCCTGAAATCGATAGGCATTACCGGAAAGCATGCTGGAATTCTCCTTCTTCGCGGATGTCTGATCGGCTTCATCTCCTTCTGCGCAACTATCGGAATCCTTCTCTTTGGCGGTACTGCAGAAATATCCCTTGCGCCTTCCGCTGGTGCCGGAATTTTTCTGTTTTATCTTGGCGTATATTTACTTCAGGGCTTTTCCGAAGAAATCATTTTCCGTGGATTCCTGCTGGTTTCAGAAGCCAACCGCACTTCCGTGACAGCCGCTATTCTTATCAGTGCATTTTTCTACGCTTCAGCCCATGTATTCGGCACCGGTTTTTCTGCACTGGCCTTCCTGAATCTTTTTATCGACGGAATATATGCCGCCATGTTTTTACTGTATGACGACTCCATCCTGTGTATCGGCGGTATACACGCCTTATGGAATTTTTCGGAAGGCGACATTTTCGGCTGCCAGGTCAGCGGTTATACCGGTGACCCGAACATCTTCCAGATTAAAATAAAACCCGGCTACGAACTGATAAACGGCGGCCTGTTCGGACCGGAAGGCGGGCTGACAGACACGGTCATCGAATTCTCCATGCTTCTGATCATTCTTATTCTAGTCAGAAAGCGTGCTGCCGACCGTAGTGCCGGCAAAAACAGGAGTGTGTCTCCACACTCCTCAAAAGTTTCTTAAAACCATTTGTATATCCATTAAAAGTTGCAGGAGAATAAGTCTGTGCCCGGTTCCGCTTCAATTAAGATCAGATCCCCTGGGCTGCTTTTCCATTGCTGCCGCAGACAAGGATTTTGCTCATCACATATTTTTTAACTTCTTCGCGCCCGGCGGCACCGTATTTTTTCGGGTCGAAAATATCCGGATCCGCTTTCAGGACTTCTTTCACACCTTTGGAAAATGCAATTCTCAGGTCCGTGGCATAATTAACTTTGCACATTCCCCTTTTGACGCATTCCCGGACGGCTTCATTCGGTACGCCTGAAGTTCCGTGCAGGACAAGCGGAACAGAAACAAGTTCCCTGATTTTGCTGACTCGTTCGACATCAAGTACAGGCTTTACCTTGTAAATACCATGTGCCGTGCCGATCCCCACTGCAAGCGAGTCAACACCGGTGGCTTTTACGAATTCTTCAGCATGTGCAGGATCTGTATACGGATCGTCGTCTCCGCCTGAGAGATCGTCTTCTTTCCCGCCAACCTTTCCGAGCTCTGCCTCTACCGGTATTCCGGCCGGGTGGCAGGCATCCGCCACTGCTTTACTGAGAATAACATTTTCTTCAAATGACTTGCGCGAACCGTCAATCATGATGGAAGTATATCCGGCACGGAAGGCCTGCATAGCCAGCTCGAAGCTGCTGCCATGATCCAGATGCAGCACGATTGGAACACTTGCCCGCTCCGCCGCCGCGCGGACATTCGCGTAAAAGTAATCCAGCCCCGCATAACGGACGGTTCCGGGTGTCGTCTGCATAATAACCGGCGCTTTGAGTTCTTCTGCCGCTTCCATAACGGCCTGTACCATTTCCATATTTTCAACATTAAATGCACCTACAGCATAGCCTCCGGCCTGTGCAGCCATCAATAATTTCTTCGTTGTCGTTAACATTTTCTCTCCTTCAATTTATACTTACGATTTTTATATTTTCAAGTTTTATATTTTCAATCTTTATCCTTCGTATCTGATTCCAGATTAAAATTTTGATTCTTGCTCTTTATTCTTTCTTTTGATTCTTGCTTTTGATTCTTGCATGTGTATCCATCTCTTCTTTTCGTTTTAATTCTTCCGTTAGTTCCTGTTATATCGCCGCTTTTTCCACAATGATTTCGGCGAACAGCCTATGGAACACTGCCGGATCAAAGTCACCGGTATGCGGCGACATGGCGTTGGCAGAGGCAACCGCGGATGCAAATTTCAGCATTTCTTCAGGCTTCATGCCTTTCTCCATGGCAACGGCAAAAGCTCCCACCATAGAATCCCCGCAGCCGACTGTATTTACGGCTTCCAGCTTCGGAGCCTGCGTCCGAAAAACTCCTTCATCACAAACCATGACGGCTCCGTCCCCGCCCAGGGAAATAACGACATATCGGATTCCGCTTCTCTGCAGCTCTTCTGCCGCTTCCAGAATATCCCTGCTGTCTTCAATTTTCTTATTCAAGAGTATCTCGAGTTCATCACGGTTCGGCTTCACCATAGCCGGCTTATGTTTCAACCCGTTTTTCAAAAGTTCACCGCTTGTATCGAGAATAACCGGAATGCTCATGCTGTCCGCTATTTGTATTAATTTTCCGTATATATCCTGCTGTATTCCCTCCGGTATACTGCCTGAAATAGTCACAACCGAACTTCCGGCGATCAGCTGCGGAAAGTGTTCCAGGAAAAGCTTTTCTTCTTCCGGCTCCACCCTGCATCCCGGTTCAAGATATTCGGTCGATTTAAACTCCTCATTCAGTATATTGATGCAGCTTCTGGTTTCTCCCTGTACCTCTGTAAAATCATGTGCAATTTGATCTTCGTCAAGCAGATGCTCCAGATATTTTCCGTTATAGCCGCCCACAAAACCTGTCGCTTTCACTTCGGCGCCGCAGAGTTTTATGATCCGCGCTACATTGAGACCCTTTCCGCCTGCTGAATTCCGGCAGGCAGCCACACGCATCACCGTCCCGTTTTTCATTTTCCCATTTACGGTATAGGCCTTGTCAATGGAAGCATTCAGCGTCACTGTCGTAATCATCGTTTTCCACCCTTTCAATCCATAACAAATCTTTCTTACGCTTCACTGTCAACCAGAATTTTTCCTTTTACGAGTCCCGGCGTTTTATACCATTCAAAAGCTTCGGCAATCCTGCTGAGCGGAACTTTCCGGTAAATGAAAGATTCGTCGAACTTCAGCCCGCCTGTCCTGAAGTAATGGGCGACCAGTTCCCATTCCCTGCCCGGGAACGGCGCGCTGTAGGACATCCACGAACCGGTCAGATTGAATTCCTTCCGATTCAGGTTCTCCCATTCGCTGACCGAAAAGGTCAGCTCCTTCTTCGGTGTCCCGACGAAGCAGACATTCGCTTTATTAGCTGCCAGCGCAAATGCCATCCGCATCGTTGCTGTATTTCCTGCCGTCTCAAAGACATAATCAAACCCGCGTCCGCCGGTAAGAGCCATCGCCTTTTCCATGAAGCCCTCTTCCGCTGAATTGATGCCGGCTGTCGCTCCGAGTGTTTCAGCTAAATCCAGACGTTCCTTTACGATATCAAAGACCGCTGTCGTTTTTGCACCGAACAATTTAGCCCATTGCATCGTGAAGAGTCCGATCGTGCCCCCTCCTAAAATGGCTACCGTTTTGCCTCCTTCAAAGGGAACCTTTTGTATCGCATGTATGGCAATGGTTGCCGGTTCAAAAAATGCACCCTGCTCAAAAGTAACTTCTTCGCCGAACGGAACTGCATTTCTTTCAGGTACGACGACATATTCGGCAAAGCTTCCGTACTGTCTGGAACCAATGAAAGAATAATGCTTGCAGAGTGAATAATTTCCGTTCTGGCAGTCTTCACATTTCATACAGGGAACCAGCGGAACACCGGCCACCCGGTCTCCTTCCTTCACCAGAGTCACGCCCTCGCCTGTCTTTGCAACCGTTCCTGAAAATTCATGGCCGAGTACATTCGGGAAGAAATGGCACGCGTCGCCGTTGACGCGGGGAACATCGGAACCGCATATTCCTGTATATTTCACTTTGATCAGAACCTCTCCCTTTCCGGGAACCGGAGTTGCAATCTCTTCATAACGGATATCATTCTTTGCTAAGACAACGCCTGCTTTCATTTTTCTCCTTTGGCCAAAAAGGCCGACTTTAACCGGAGGGCGGCATATCAACGCCCCTGTCATCAGATTTTCATTAATTTACTTTTCTTGAGATTTTACAGGATCCTGGATTTTTAGATATGTTATCCTGGATTATGGTTTCTTGGATTGTGGTTTCTTGGATTGCGGTTTCTTGGACTGTGGTTTTTAAATCGTGATTTCTTAGTTCATAGTTTCTTAGTTCGTAGTTTC
>DCDB01000051.1:8551-11124 GCA_002316215.1 Lachnospiraceae bacterium UBA1066
CTTAGTTCGTAGTTTCTTAGTTTTAGTTCCTTAATCTTAATTTCTTAGCCAGTAGTTCCTTCGATAATGGATTTCTCAATTATGACATTTGAAAAATGGGATTTACGGTGCAGAGCAAGTCATGCATTTTCCTCGGCTTCTGCATTCTGACGGGCTTCTACCTCTGCAGCCCTCTTTTTTGAGCAGCGGATGGCAAAGAACATGCAGAATACGTAAATGCCGGCGATAACAAACATTCCGGGGATGTTGTCCCTTGAAAAGATTTCTGTGAAAATGTAAGTGATCGGGCAGCCGCCCTGGTCAAGTGCCGCAACCAGCGATGTTCCGTCTGTTGTTCCGGTCGCTTTGGAAAGAGCTGTCAGCCACGGAATCGACTGATTGGCAATCCAGATTGTCATGAACATGATAGCCGATCCGGAGAAAAGTGTACGGAACAGGTTTCCTTTGTGTACCGCAACCGCAATCGCAATGAAGAAGCTGATTGTGGCAAGATCGCCGAACGGAAGGATCTGGTTGCCGGGAACAATCATTGCGATGGCAAGTGTCAGCGGAATGAAGATAAGTCCTGCGGTTACGACCTGAGAATCACCAAGCAGGATGGCCGGGTCAAGTCCGATGTAGAATTTCGCCGTATCCCCGTATTTCTTTGTAAGAAGCTCTTTGGCGCGTTCCGAAAGAGGCATAAGCCCGTCCATGATGCATTTGACGATCTTCGGCATGAGAACCATAACTGCTGCCATTTTAACGCCGAGCGGAAGTGCTTCCGACGGTCCGTAGCCTGCAAGAAAACCTACGACTGTACCGAGGATGCCGCCGATAACAACCGGCTCTCCGAAGACACCAATTTTTTCCTGAAGGGTATCCGCAGAAATATCAATTTTATTAAGTCCCGGAATCTTATCAATCAGGGCGTCAAACACGCAGGCGATCGGTGCCATATAGGCCGAGGTTCCGTGAGGTACTGTCAATCCGTCAAGTTCAAAATAATCTTCCATCAAAGGTGCCCAGAGATCGCCGAGTTTGTACGAGATTGCCGCATGAATGACGACGCCCAGGATGCCGATCCAGAAATTTCCTGTGACGGTATAGGCGATGGCTCCGGTAAATGTCATGTGCCAGATGTTCCAGATATCAATGTTGACCGTTTTGGTGAGTTTCAGGAAAAGCATGATAAGATTGACGCCCACTGCAACCGGGATAGCTACAGTTGCAATACTGGAGGCCCAGGTCATAGGAGAGGCACCGGGCCAGCCGATATCAACCACTTTGAGGCTCAGGCCGAAGCGCTCGGACATGGCCTGTGCTGCCGGCCCTAAGTTATCATTCATCATATTGACAATCAGAGAAAGACCTACAAATCCGACACCGATCATAAGACCGGAACGGATAGCTTTTCCGACTTTGATACCGAGGCATATACTGATAATTGCGATAACGATCGGAAGCATTACCGACGCACCCATGTTGATGATATATGTGATACCATTTGATATTGCCGTGAGCATTTTTCTTCTCCTCCTGACCCCTTCATGGGCCTGTTAACTGCTTTTGTCCTATCTTTCCGGCCATCCGTTTTCGTTTGCCGGCTTTCGCTTATCGGCTTTCGCCTGCAGGTTTTCACTTGCCATTTTCACTTGTCTTCTCTTATCATGACTCTGCACAGCTTCCATTTTCCCGGACAGCTGTCTTCATTTTCTCATCCCTTCAGGACTTTCAGGATGGCTGCTTCTGTCTTGTCAGCCCCGATTCCGGAAATGAAAGGCATTCCGGTAATTAACGGTACACCGTAGTCGCGTTTGACGCGGGAAGTCGGGACGATCAGTGACGCACCGCTTAAGTTCGAGCCGATTTCTGAAATCCTGCATTGGCAGATTTCCACATCGATATTATTCTTCTTGCAGATTTCTACTACCTTATTAGCCGCTATTGTTGATGTTGCCACTGCACCGCCGCAGCAGACGATAACTTTTTTCTTCATAATGATTTCTCCTTTTCTTTTATGATTGATATGATTTTATCTGCAGTTTCCGATTCATAAACCTTCGTTAAAACTTCCTTATCCTGAAGAATCATCAGGATTTTCTGCAATTCATCCATGTGCTTCTTAGGATCATCGACGACGAGCATAAAGACCAGCTGTACATCAACCGGATCGTCATCCGTCGCCATCTGTATGAAACGCACCGGATTCTTTAAAACCGCAATTGCAATAGCGGATTTCGTTACGTGGCTTGCATCCGTATGCGGTATTGCCACGCCATAACCATCCATCAGAAGTCCTGTCGGATATTCCTCTTCACGGGCTATCAGTGCATCGACGTAATCATCCCTGGCATAACCTTCGTGTATTACCGCACCGCCCAGCTTTTTCATGACATCATTTGATGATTCCGCTTCCATCCCGGTAAAAATCAATGTTTCTTTCAGCAGTTCCCAGATCATCTTCATCTACCTCTCAATCCCTGTTTCTCGTTTTTTCACGTTTCTCCTGTTTATATCCATCGGTTTTTTGTTTGTTCTCTTCTTATTTTTGTTATATTCTTTTTTGTTATCTTCCTTTTTTGTTGTCTTCC
>DCDB01000201.1:0-3179 GCA_002316215.1 Lachnospiraceae bacterium UBA1066
CGGTAAATGCAAACGGCGACGTCCTGTTTCGGTCAGTCGCATCCCGGCTGACATCGTTCAGCGACATAACACCCGTCTTCAGCTTTCCGCCGAGCTTGGAGCTCGTTGCCAGCCCTGTCTCAACAAGCTGGCGGATCACATCTTCAAGCTGTTCACCCAGAAAGACGGAAATAATCACCGGCGGGGCCTCATTTCCCCCCAGACGCACGTCATTTCCGACATCTGCCGCAGATTCGCGGAGCAGGTCGGCATGCTCGTCCACAGCCTTCAGGATACAGGTAAGCACCAGGAGGAACTGTATATTCTCGTGAGGCGTTTTACCCGGATCCAGAAGATTAATACCGTCATCCGTCGTAAGAGACCAGTTGTCATGCTTACCGGAACCATTTACGCCGCTGAAAGGCTTTTCATGGAGAAGGCAGCGCAGGCCGTGGCGCGTTGCCACTCTTTTCAGCGTCTGCATAACGATCTGGTTGTGGTCGACGGCGACATTGACTTTTTCATAAATCGGCGCCAGCTCATGCTGGGCAGGTGCGACTTCATTGTGCTGTGTCTTGGCCGGAACCCCCAGTTTCCAGAGTTCCGTATTGACATCCTTCATGTAGGAAGCGATTCTTGGACGGAGCGTCCCGAAGTAATGGTCATCCAGTTCCTGGCCTTTCGGAGGCATGGCGCCAAAAAGCGTTCGGCCTGTGAAAATAAGATCCTGACGTTTCAGGTATTTTTCACGGTCGATAATAAAATATTCCTGTTCCGCTCCGACGGACGGGATAATGGATTTCGAAGATTTATTTCCGAACAGGCGAAGAAGGCGCAGGGACTCTGTGTTGATTGCCTGCATGGACCGAAGGAGCGGGGTCTTCTGATCAAGAGCTTCCCCCGTATAAGAGCAGAAAGCCGTCGGGATGCAGAGTGTTGCTCCTCCCTCATCGTGCCTTACAAATGCCGGAGATGTAGAATCCCAGATGGTATAGCCGCGCGCTTCGAAAGTCGCCCTTAGACCGCCCGATGGGAAGGAAGAGGCATCCGGTTCGCCTTTTATAAGTTCTTTTCCGGAAAGGCTCATCAGTACCTTTCCTGACGGAAGCGGCGCCGTAATAAAGGAATCGTGCTTTTCCGCTGTCGTTCCGGTCAGCGGCTGGAACCAGTGCGTATAATGGGTCGCACCTTTCTCAATAGCCCATTCCTTCATTTCATGCGCAATGACATCCGCTGTGCGGATATCAAGCTCCGATCCTTCGTCAATCGTACGCTTCAGCTCTTCATAAGCTTTTTTCGGCAGACGCTCACGCATGGCAGTATCGTTAAAGACATCTTCTCCGAAAATTTCGGCTGCATTTGTAAATTCTTCGCTCATCTCATCCTCTTTTTAATTATATTATAAAGTATTTCCTGCAGGCAGGTGACTTTTTGGACAAAGCTTTTCGGCACCTTCAATATTTTGCCGCAAAAATAAACGGATCCGGCGGCTGCGTATCCCACAACCGCCGAATCCGGCTGTTTATCTCCGATCAGGCCTTTCCGTTTGAACCAAATACCTCAATCTTATATTTAACCATATCCGTAATTGCCTGAGTGCCCGGTGCAAGAAGCTTGCGCGGGTCAAAACCTTTGCCCTGCTGATCTTTTCCGGCTTCGACGTATTCACGGGTTGCTTTCGCGAAAGCAAGCTGGCATTCCGTGTTAACATTAACCTTGGAAACGCCAAGCGTAATGGCCTTCTTGACCATTTCATCCGGGATACCGGAACCGCCGTGAAGAACAAGCGGCATATCGCCGACTTTCTCTTTGATTGCTTCAAGGACGTCAAAGCGAAGTCCCGGCCAGTTTGCCGGATATACGCCGTGGATGTTGCCGATTCCTGCCGCCAGCATCGTAACGCCGAGATCAGCAATCTTCTTGCATTCATCCGGATCCGCGCATTCGCCCATGCCGACAACACCGTCTTCTTCACCGCCGATAGCGCCTACTTCAGCTTCAAGGGACATGCCTTTTTCTGCGCAGACAGCGACGAGTTCTTTCGTCTTTGCGATATTCTCTTCAATCGGAAGTGCAGAGCCGTCGAACATGATGGATGAATAGCCGGCTTCGATGCATTTGTAGCAGCCGTCATAGGTGCCGTGATCCAGATGAAGGGCTACGGGAACCGTAATCTTCATGGTATCCATAATATCATTGACCATGTCTGCAACCGTCTTGAATCCGCACATATACTTGCCTGCGCCTTCAGATGTCTGCAGGATAACCGGTGCGTTCTCTTCCTGAGCTGCCTTAAGGACAGCCTTCGTCCATTCCATGTTGTTGAGGTTAAAAGCACCTACCGCGTAATGACCCGCTTTGGCATTTGTAAGCATTTCCTTTGCTGATACCAACATTTTATTATCCTCCTTTATTGGGCCTTGGCCCTTTCTTGTATTATATAGTAGAAACCTGAAAAATTAAAGAGTAATAAAAATTTATAAAATCGCAGCCTGCTTTCCGTCCAGGACAATCCGCATCCCCATCTTCCGGTTCGTAACGGCAACGGTCGCATGTTCACCGCCGTACTCGCCGTCCAGCGTCCAGGGAACCTTCTGGGTTGATTCGATGATGATGTGATCCGTCTTAAAGCTGTCAACGAGATCCGTATCCGCATTTCCCATCAGGAGAGAACCTATGATCTCCTGGAATTCAATAATGTTTTTCGGATTGTGGATCAGTGTCACCTCAAAAAGCCCGTCGTCCAGCTTAACTTCCTGGCCGGTAATATTCCGGATCCCGCCGACAGAGGTCGAATTCGTGATCATACCGAAAATATAATCCTGATGGATGACACGCCGGTTTACGGTCACGGTCATCATATAAGATTTGATATCCCCAAGCCTGCGGGCGCCTTCCATAATGTAAGCGATATGCCCGAAGATATTCTTCATATCCTGATTGGTTTCATAAGCAACATCGGTAAAAGCCCCGAAAGCTGCGACATAAACGAAGTTATCGCCGTTAAACATCCCGACGTCGACACCGCGCGGCTCGCCTCCTAAGATGTCGCCTACAGCTTCTATTATATTCGTCGAAAGCCCGAGGCTCGCTGCAAAATCATTCGTAGATCCCACAGGAATATAAGCAATCGGAACATCCCTGCCGCTTTGCATGAGACCCGTAACCACCTCGTCCAAGGTGCCGTCTCCGCCGGCCGA
>DCDB01000201.1:3290-4449 GCA_002316215.1 Lachnospiraceae bacterium UBA1066
GGCCGCCACAATCATATCTATATAAGACGGCAGCGCCGAAATCTTCTTCACGGCATCGCCCGGCGCCTGCGTTGGATAAACCTCCACCGTATAGCCGCCTTTCACGAACATATCAATGACATCCGCCAGCTTCGTCAGGAAAATGCCTTTTCCGGCCTTTGGATTATAAATAAGCAGAATCTGATGTACCATAAAATAACCTCACGGAAAATAAAGAAATGCCTCTGTTCTTTCATTCTACACCTATTGTACAGACGGTGCAAGCGGTGTAAAATACAACCGGAATAAGAAGGAGCCAATAGATTATGTCCAGGAGAACTATTTTAATTACCGGCGCGTCCCGCGGTATCGGCGAAGCGATTGCCTGTGAATTTGCCGCAAAAGGCGGATGGAATATCGTCATTGTAAGCCACGCATCACCGGATGCGCTGGAAAAGACTGCAGAAAAGATTCGCTCATTTTCCGATGCCGGCTGCCTTGCTCTTTCCGGCGATGTCTCCCGGGATGCCTTCGTACAGCAGCTTTTCTTGAGAATCCGGGAGAATTTCGGACACCTCGATGTTCTCGTCAACAATGCCGGCCGGGCCTATATCGGGCTTCTGCAGGATATGACTTCGGAAGACTGGGACGGTATCCTGTCGGTTAACTTAAAAAGCGCTTTTCTCTGCACTAAGTATGCCATTCCGCAGATGCTCACCTGCCATTCCGGATCCATTGTCAATATCTCTTCCGTCTGGGGAAATACAGGAGGTTCCTGCGAAGCCGCCTATTCGGCGAGCAAAGGCGGGCTGAACGCCTTTACCTGCGCCATGGCCAAAGAACTGGGGCCGAGCGGCATACGCGTCAATGCCATCGCCTGCGGCATCATCGATACGGTCATGAATTCCCAGCTCTCTTCCGCGGAAAAGCAGGCCGTCATCGATGAAATTCCTCTCGGACGCATGGGCACCCCTTCCGATGTTGCAGCGCTTGCATTCGATATTGCCGTAAAATACACCTATCTCACAGGTCAGATCATAACGCTGGATGGGGGATGGACGTAAAATCAGTCTCTTTTTCATGCATTTTTCATTCCGGTCTTCACCCCTGCATTTATCTGAACCCTTATACGCGCTTTATTCAGGTTTTATTCAATGCCTTATTAAAGGCCGTACCAAAT
>DCDB01000180.1 GCA_002316215.1 Lachnospiraceae bacterium UBA1066
ATTAGTAAAGATGTATAAAGAGGCAAAAAAACTTGGAACAAAAACTTCACTGGATCTGGCAGCAATCAGTGAGAATTCTGAAGCGGCGGATACAGACTGGGTTGATGTCTTCAGGAAACTTATGCCCTACGTGGATTATTTCGTTCCAAGTGTAGAGGAATTAAGTTTTTTGATTGATCGGGAACGCTATCACGAATGGGTGAAACGGGCAGACGGACGTGACATTACTGAAATTATCGACTGGGAAACGGATGTAAGACCCTTGGCAGAAAGCCTGATCAGCTGGGGCGCGAAAACCATATTGATTAAATGCGGCATCCAGGGAATGTATCTTAGAGCTGAAAATAATGAAGCTGACAGTGAGTGGAATGATGTGGAACTATTTGAACGCAGCTATAAAGCGGAAAAATTCTGTTCGGGGACAGGTGCGGGAGATGTAAGTATTGCTGCATTTCTGACCGCAGCTCTTGAAGGGTATCCGCCGGAGCGCTGCGCCCAGCTTGCGGCTGGCGCCGGAGCCTGCTGTGTAACTGCCTATGATGCCGTCAGCGGCCTGATTCCCTTTGATCAGCTGATAGGGAAGATTGATAATGGCTGGGCCAAAAATGAATAAGGAGATACGAAGAAATGAAAATCATTGTCGGTGCTGATCCCCTGGGATATTCCTTAAAGGAAGCAGTCAAGAAATATTTGATATCCGAGGGATATGAAGTGACTGATATTACTGAAGTTAAGCCGATTGCCTATTACGAAGTTGGTTCGGAGGTCGGTCAGAAAATTTCTAAAGGTCAGTATGAACGGGGAATCATCTTCTGCGGAACAGGTATGGGAGTAAATATCTGTGCAAATAAGTACAAAGGCGTTTTTTGCGGATTATGCGAAAGCGTTATGTCAGCCGGATTATGCAGAACAATCAATAACTGCAATGTTCTGGCACTTGGCGGACTATTTAATGGCGAATATAAAGCGATTGAAATGGTAAAGGCATTTCTGAATACTGAATTTGCTGAAGGATTCTCAGAAGCGTCTCCTGATTTTTTGAAGGATTCCCTGCTTGAAGTTGAGAAGATAGACAAAAGCATCTGACAGGATTTGGAAACACGTAGGATGAAATATTCCGGATGAGGCAGGTGATGGATATGAATGAAACGGTCGTTCGAATGAATGATATCTGTAAAGAATTCCCCGGCGTCAAGGCACTGGATCATGCACATCTTGAACTCCATGCAGGTGAAGCGATGGCACTTCTCGGAGAAAATGGTGCGGGAAAAAGTACTCTGATGAAAATCTTAAGCGGTGTTTATACAAGAAACAGCGGAACCCTTGAAATTCTGGGAAAGGAGTATGGGAACCTTACCCCAAAGCTGGCACAGGAGATCGGCGTTGCCATCGTGCATCAGGAACTGAATATGTGCAAGGATCTTACCGTGACAGAAAACATGTTCCTTGGGCAGGAACTTACCGGTCGGTCGTTCCTCTCGGACAAGGAAATGCATCGGAAAGCAAAAGAAATATTATCAGGTATGAAAATTGATCTGGATCCGGATGCCGTAGTAGGAAGTCTGACGGTTGCCAAACAGCAAATGGTGGAAATCGCCAAGGCACTTCTTAAAAACGCCAAGGTATTGATCATGGATGAACCGACATCCTCGCTGTCTGCAAAAGAGATTACGGAGCTGTTTCGTATTTTGAAACAGCTGAAGACCGAAGGCTGCAGCATTGTCTATATTTCTCATCGTCTGGAAGAACTTGAGAATATTGTTGACCGCGTCACGATCATGCGCGATGGGAGATATATCACGGAAATGAATTTCAAGGATACAACTATTGACCAGATTATAGCTTATATGGTAGGGCGGGAAATCAAAGAGAAGTATCCCAAGGTTCAGTGTGAAAAAGGTAAAAAAGTATTCGAAGTAAAGAATCTGAATGCCGGACGCCTGGTTCGAAACATTAATTTTTCCTTGTATGAAGGGGAAATTGTCGGGGTAGCCGGTCTTGTAGGAGCAGGAAGGACTGAGACCACACGTGCGATTGTCGGAGTTGATCCTAAAGAGAGCGGTGATATTTTCCTCGATGGGAAAGAAGTGACAATCAAACGGCCGATGGATGCTATAAAAGCAGGAATTGTCCTTGCGCCGGAAGACAGAAAAAAGGATGGTTTATGCACGAAACTAAGCATCCGTGAAAATATTGCGCTTTCCAATCTTGACCTCCTTTGCAATAAAGCCGGGGTGATTAGCCGCAGGCGGGAGAATGATATGTGCAGCAAAGCAGTACAAAATCTGAAAATTAAGACACCGAATGTTGAAGTAGATGCCGGAAATCTTTCGGGTGGCAATCAGCAGAAAGTCGTTGTTGCAAAATGGCTTTCCCGGAATTCCAGAGTCATTATTTTTGATGAGCCGACAAGGGGGATTGATGTTGCGGCAAAAGTTGAAATTTACAATCTGATGAATGAACTGAAGAAAAAAGGCATCTGCGTTATGTTTGTTTCTTCGGAAATGCCGGAAATCCTGGGAATAGCAGATCGAATTATCGTAATGTGTGACGGACGGATTACAGGAGAACTGATGACTGCTGAAGCTACGCAGAACAGTATCATGAAAATGGCGACACAGTTTGAAAAGAAAATTGGGACAGCCGTATAAGGAGGAAAAAAATGGATAAGAAAGCCGGCGCATGGAAGCGCTTCATGGCAATCCGCGGAATGGGATCGGCAGTTACCGCATTTGTAGGTCTCATTGTGATTTATGTGGCATTTGGTATTATTAATCCTACGGTCTTTTCGGGGGAAAATATTGGAAATCTTTCCAGATCCATGTCAAAGTACCTGCTTGTCGGAATCGGTCAGAGCTTTGTCATGATCACGGGGAATATTGACCTTTCTATTGGATCCCTGGTCGGCATGTGCGCAATGATTTCTGCAACGCTGATGG
>DCDB01000198.1 GCA_002316215.1 Lachnospiraceae bacterium UBA1066
ATTTATGCAAGTGAGAAGGATTATTCTAAAATCGAACAGTCTGCAAAACGTGCGGGCAAATCGATTTCCAGCTTTGTGATTGGGCTCGTAATGCCTCAGATTGAAGCTGGGTACAGTGATGAATTTAAGAGTCTGTTTGGCTCAGTGAATGATGAGAGCTTCAGAAGACCGGAACAGTCGGAATTTACTGAAGATATTACGCGGGAAGCACTGTAATGTACTATCTGGATTCGAATACAGTAATATATTTATTGAGCTGAGATCTTTTCCGAACTTAGAAAAAAAGGAATATCTATTGGTCCGAATGATACATTAATTGCTGCAACTGTGCTGGCTCGTGGCGGAGTGATGGTTACACACAATGTGCGCGAATTCAGTCGTGTTACAGGATTGGAAGTCATAGATTGGGTTGAAGAATGTCATTCTCAGAAATAGGATTTAGTTTTTGATGGTATCTGAAACCATGGATGTACAAAGAATCCAGCAATAGCGGACCTTTGAAAACATTGATCAGTAGTTTAAATGTATTTTTCGTATGAGAAATTCATTTTCCCTTTGCGGCTCAGGCCGTGGCTGCCAAGGTAACGGAATTTGCCGTATCCGCGCACGGAGATGACGTCCTGGCTTTTCAGCTCGCAGGAGTTATCTTCGCAGATCCGGCCGTTCACGAAGACCTTTTTCTGGCGGCAGAGATCGAGGCTTTCGTTTCGGGAAAGATTGCAGATTTTGGAAATGATCGCATCCAGCCGCTCCGAAGCGGCCTGGCCTTCGAGAAGCCGGGTCTTTAGGCGCAGGTTCACGGGGATTGTCTCGGCGGGAGTGCATCGGACGTTTGTATGGCTGACTTTTGTCAGGTTCTCGCACAGGTAGGAGGAAAGCTTTTCTTCACAGAAAAGAGTGCATTCATTTCCGGCGACCAGGAGGTCGCCGATGACGTTGCGTTCGATGCCGAGATTCATGAGTGCGCCGAGATAGTCACGGTGTGTCAGTTCATTTGAAAATTTCGGGATCAGCGGCCTTACCAGGATGCAGCCGATGGGAAAAGCTTCTTCATAGCCGAGGGTTTCGGGAGAGCCGAAACGGATGATGCAGCGCTCAGCTCCTTCGTAGCCGCCGAAGACTTTGGTTCCGCACGGCGAGAGCTCTTTTTTTATTGTATAGAATTCCGCCAGCTCGGATTCATTCAGAAAATCGGAGAAGAAATAGCGGCTTTCAGACCAGGATCTGTCCGAAAGCTCGCGGAGCCTTTTATTGAGAAATTCATTTTCATTATCCATGGGACAAGTATAACACATTTCAGGGTAAGAGCAATCCGAAGCCGGGTAATTACACACCTGCTCAGAACTGGTTCATTGATTCGGGCAGTGGTTTCCTGGCAATCTGACTGTAATTTATAGAGAATTTATTTTGCCCATTTCTTCCGGTATTCCGACGGTGCAATTCCTTCAATCTTTTTAAAGACTCGATTGAAGTAGCTTGGATCCGGCAGACCGCATGCGGCTCCGACGGATTCGATGCTGTCGCCGGTAAAACGCAGCCTGTACTTGGCGTTTGTGATGCGCAGCTGGTTCAGGTAGGAATTGATGGAGATGCCGAACTGATCGCTGTAAAGCCTTGAAAGGTGTGAGCGGCTAATAAAAAAGTTTTTACTGAGCGCATCGGCGGTGATGTGTTCGGCATAATGTTCGTCGAGATACAGCCGCACGTCATACAGCTTTTTTAGGGTTTCTTCTTTCTTTCCGCTTCCGCGGAGCTCGACCCCGTTTCCTTTTATGCCTGAAAGTTTGTAGTCTTCGTTCTGTCCTGTTCTTTTCCGCCTGTTCCGCCTGAAATATTCATCCCTTCCGGATGTCTCTGTCATAATCATTGTGAGCAGTTCCATGAGGACGGCGCAGAGCGTCATATCGCGTACGTCGGAAACGGTGCGAGAGGTGTCCAGGATTCTGCCAAGAATTGATTCGTATCCGGCCTGCCCGGATGTGATGAAGGCCGGCTGTCCGCCGCGGCTCAGATATTTTTTATAAATACCTTCCATGTTTTTTCCGTTAAAATGCACCCATTTGAGGCACCACAGGTTGTTTTCGTCCGGGATGTGGCTGTAGCGCACGCGGCAGTCGATGAAGACGCAGCTTCCGGGCTCCAGCCGGTATTCCTTTTCGCCGTAATAAAGTTTTCCGGATCCTTGCGTGACGATGAAAAAGAGATAGGATTCTAGTTTCTGTCGGGTGTTTGTGTGCTGTCGGACGGCCTGGAGCTTACCGGATTCCTGCAGGAAGATTAGGCTTTGCCGCGCGAATTCCGCCGGTGTGTAGAGAGTCCGGTCCGAATGGACTACATCGCCTAGAAACATTGTCGTATCCATAAATTCCTCCGGAATACTATTTGTTCCGGCTTAACGAAGCCGGCCGATGGTAAAACTGCACATCAGTTAAAAAGTACAGCCACAGACGGAAATTCTTTTTCGGAAGCTTCCTGCTGCCTGCAGCCCGCTTTTTGAGGTTTAATTTACGGCATAATAATAGCACAAAAGTCCAAGTAAATGAGAGAAAACTTCATGGAAGTCTGAAATGAATGGATATATACTGATTAAATTCAAATTTTCCGGAGGACAGAAAATGAAAAAAGCTTTGATAACCGGAGTTACCGGTCAGGACGGAAGTTATCTTGCAGAACTCCTGCTGGAGAAGGGCTATGACGTCCACGGCGTGATCCGCCGGAGCTCCGTTGATTACCGCGAAAGAATCGCACATCTGGAAGGCAATCCGCATTTTCATCTGCATTATGGCGACCTGGGAGATTCGCTTTCCCTTGTGAATATTATCGGAACGGTGCGGCCGGATGAAATATATAACCTTGCAGCGCAGAGCCATGTACAGGTGAGTTTTGATGTACCGGAATTTACGGCGGATGTGGATGCGACCGGCGTTTTAAGGGTGCTGGAAGCTGTCCGGCTGACCGGGCAGGCAAAGACCTGCCGGATCTATCAGGCTTCGACGTCGGAACTTTTCGGCAAGGTGGAAGAGGTTCCGCAGAGAGAGACGACGCCGTTTCATCCTTATTCACCGTATGCGGTGGCGAAGCAGTACGGCTACTGGATTGTGAAGGAGTACAGGGAGGCCTACGGCATGTTCGGCTGCTCGGGCATTCTTTTCAATCATGAGTCCGAACGCAGGGGCGAGACATTTGTCACGAGGAAGATTACGCTTGCGGCAAGCCGGATCAAACTGGGGAAGCAGGAGAAGCTGTATCTCGGCAATCTCGGAAGCCTCCGCGACTGGGGGTACGCAAAGGATTATGTTGAATGCATGTGGCTCATCCTGCAGCATGACACACCGGAAGATTATGTCATTGCGACCGGCGTGCAGCACAGTGTCCGTGAATTCTGCAATCTGGCGTTCCGTGATGTCGGAATTGAGCTCGAATTTACAGGAAGCGGTATGGATGAGAAGGGAATCGATAAGGCGACAGGCAGGACGCTGATTGAGGTGAGCCCGGATTTCTATCGTCCGACGGATGTGGTAAATCTCTGGGGCGACCCGACGAAAGCGAAGACCGAGCTCGGCTGGAATCCGACGAAGACTTCCTTTGAGGAACTGGTGCGGATTATGGTCGAAAATGATATAAAGAAGGTTTCGGCTGAAGACGCTTGCAGCTGAATGTGCCTGTAGCTGAAGTTGCCTAAAGCTGGGGAAAAGTCCGGTATCAGCGGCGGATCTGAAATGAACCTGGGATGTTCAGGAGTTAAGAGAAAATTATGGTAGTGACAAATAACGTTTGAAAAATTTTAACAGCAATCAGAAAGAGGAGTTTATTATGGAAAAAGATGCAAAGATTTATGTCGCAGGCCACAGAGGCATGGTCGGTTCGGCCATTGTGCGTGAGCTTGAGCGTCAGGGCTACGCGAATATTATTACACGGACGCATAAGGAGCTGGATCTTACGCGCCAGGAAGCTGCAGAAGAATTTTTTGCAGACGAAAAGCCGGAATATGTTTTCCTGGCGGCTGCGAAGGTGGGCGGTATCGTGGCAAATAAGAATGCCCTTGCCGATTTCCTGTACGACAACATGATTCTCGAAATGAATGCAGTGCACAGCGCCTGGAGAAATGGCTGCAAGAAGCTGGAATTCCTGGGATCGTCCTGCATTTACCCGCGCATGGCGCCGCAGCCGATTAAGGAGTCGGCCCTCCTGACCGGGGCGCTGGAAAAGACGAACGAGGCGTATGCGCTTGCGAAGATCAGCGGTCTTAAGTACTGCGAATTCCTGAACAGGCAATACGGCACGGATTACATTTCCGTGATGCCGACGAATCTCTACGGTCCGAATGACAACTATCATCCGCAGCATTCGCATGTCCTTCCGGCCATGATCCGCCGTTTCCACGAGGCGAAGGAAAATAAAGCGCCGTATGTGACCTGCTGGGGCGACGGCAGCGTCCTGCGCGAATTCCTGTATGTGGACGATCTTGCAAATCTCTGTGTGTTCCTGATGAATAATTACAGCGGGGACGAGACCGTGAATGCCGGAACAGGCGAGGAGATCACGATTAAGGATCTGGCGGAGAAAACCGCAAAAATCATCGGTTATGAGGGTGAAATCCGCTGGGATCCGTCCAGGCCCAACGGAACGCCCCGGAAGGTCTGCGATATCAGCAAGGCGAAGGCTCTGGGCTGGCAGCCGAAGACCTCTCTTGACGACGGTATCCGGCTGACCTACCGGGACTTTTTAACGAACCCCATGCGGGCGGAGAGATAAAGATGAATATTATTTTATTATCCGGCGGCTCAGGAAAACGTCTCTGGCCGCTTAGCAACGATATCCGGTCGAAGCAGTTTATAAAGATTTTTAAGAAGCAGGGTATTCCGGAAGAAAACATTTTAAAAAAAGCGTCTTCGGCAGAAGGAACTGCGCAGGAAGAGATCCCGGCGGAAGGAGCTGCGCAGGAAGACATCCCGGGAAAAGGAGTTTCAAAAGACGAAGGTTCGGGAGAGGACGCTTACGAGTCGATGGTTCAGCGGATGTACCGTGGGATAAAAACAGTGGATCCTGAAGCAAACGTCACAGTCGCGACCAGCAGAAGCCAGGTTTCAGCGATCCACAACCAGATTGGGACGGACGTCGGAGTTTCAGTTGAACCCATGAGAAAGGATACATTTCCGGCCATTGCACTCGCCTCGGCGTATCTTCACGATGTGCAGAACATTTCCAAGGAAGAGGCGGCGGTCATCTGCCCGGTGGATCCCTATGTGGAAAATGATTATTTTGCGGCTCTTGGAACGCTTTGCCAAAGAGCGCAGGAATCGTCTGCCAATCTTGTGCTGATGGGCATAGCTCCGACATACCCGAGTGAAAAGTACGGCTACATTATCCCGAAAACAACGGACCGGTTTTCGGAAGTTTCTTCATTTAAAGAAAAGCCGGATGCAGAGACTGCAGCGCAGTATATCTGTAAGGGGGCGCTGTGGAACGGAGGGGTATTTGCATTTAAGCTGGGTTACGTTTTGGATAAAGCGCGTGAACTTTTGGGTACGGACTGCTATGAGGACTTGTACAGCGGATATTCCGGGCTTAAGAAAATAAGCTTCGACTATGCGGTTGTTGAAAAAGAGCCGCATATCGAGGTATTGCGCTTTAACGGTATCTGGAAGGATCTCGGCACGTGGAACACACTTGCGGAATCCATGTCGGAGTCCTCGATCGGCAAGGTCTTTTTAAGCGATTCCTGCGAAAATACAAATGTAGTCAATGAACTGGACGTGCCGGTGGTCGTGATGGGAATAAAGAATGCCGTCATAGCGGCAAGCCCGGAAGGCGTGCTGGTTTCCGACAAGACGCAGAGTTCCTATATAAAACCGATTGTAGACCGGATTGATCAGCAGGTGATGTTTGCGGAAAAATCCTGGGGAAGTTTCAGGGTCGTGGATGTTAACGACGGATCGCTGACAATCCACGTCACGCTGATGCCCGGCCATCGCATGAATTACCACAGCCATGAGCGGAGGGATGAGATATGGAACATCATTTCAGGAACGGGCACGGTCATTGTAGACGGAATGGAACAGAAGGTGAAGCCCGGGGATGTCGTCACGATGGCGGCCGGAACGAGGCATACGATTATTGCGGACGGAAGGCTTGAGGTGATTGAAGTTCAGATCGGCAGGGAAATCAGTGTCCGGGATAAAATAAAATATGAATTGGAAGTGTAGGGATGGAAAGAGCAAAGTCTTTACCTTTTCTGCTTTCGCCTGCCTGCAAGGATTATCTTTGGGGCGGGCGGCGTCTGAAAGATGATTACGGAAAACAGACGGATCTTAAGCCGCTGGCTGAGACATGGGAGTGCTCCACGCATCCGGACGGACTTTCATCTGCCGCAAACGGGGAGTACGCCGGCCTTACGCTGAAAGATATTCTTCGCGCCCGGCCGGAATTTCTTGGCACGCATGCAGCAGCTTTGAGCCGCGACGGTGATCTGCCGATCATGATTAAGTTTATTGACGCGCGGAAAGATCTGTCGGTCCAGGTACATCCGGGGGATAAGTATGCCGGCGCGGCCGAGAACGGACAGCGCGGGAAAACGGAACTATGGTATGTTCTGGATGCGAAAAGAGACAGCAGGATTGTTTATGGTTTTAAATGTGATATGACAAAAGAGCGGCTGCGTTCTGCACTGGAGAGCGGAACGGTAGAGCGTTATCTGCAGTATATCCCGATTAAAACCGATGATGTTTTTTATCTTGCGCCGGGAACTGTCCATGCCATAGGGGGCGGTTCTCTGGTGGCTGAGGTTCAGGAGAGCAGCAACCTTACCTACAGGCTGTATGATTATAACCGTCTGGACCGCAGCGGAAAACCGCGTGAATTGCACATTGATAAAGCTATGGATGTCCTTGACTTCCGCCATACGGCGGAGCCGCGCCAGCCGATGCGGACACTGAACTTTCGGCGCGGTTATGCAACGGAGCTCCTCGGAAGGTGCCGTTACTTTCAGGTCGAGCGCTTTTTGCTGAATACGGAGCGTGTAAAAGAAATGGCGCAGGTGCGCACGGGGTCGACGACCTTCCAGGTGCTTCTCGTAACCGACGGCTGCGGCATGATTGCGACTGAATCTCTGTCTTTTCCATTTTTTAAAGGTGACTGCATCTTCGTGCCGGCGGAATCCGAACAGATGACATTGCACGGAAATGCCGTTATGCTGAAAGTCGGATGCTGAACCGTGGTGTCTTCTTGAAGTTCTGTCCGGAAAGAAATATATTGAAGAAAAAGTATTGAGGTATACACCTGAACGATAAAATATTAAATGTTTCCCCTTTGCGGCTCAGGCCGTGGCTGCCGAGGCGGCGGAATTTGCCGTATCCGCGCACGGAGATGACGTCCCGGCTTTTTAGTTCGCAGGAGTTATCTTCGCAGGTCCGGACATTCACGAAGACCTTTTTCTGGCGGCGGAGCCCGAGGCTTTCATTTCGGGTAAGACTGCAGATTTTAGAAATGACCGTATTCAGCCGCTCCGAAGCGGCCTGGCCTTCGGGAAGCGATTTTTATTGGAAATTTTTTTATTGGAAAAATTATTCTACGGTATGATTCAATCAGGTCGCTCATATGTTATAATTTCTGAAAACCGGTGATTTCTGTACTTTATATCATTACTGAAAAAATACTGATTCGGTAACATCTTCGTTTCAAAAGGATAGAAGTAAATTCACGAAAAAACGTTTTATGAAGTGTCCGGTTTTATGAAGAATACAGGTAATGATGATCCTGCGGAATAAAAAAATATTACGATTATATGATTGTAAATATTGCGCTTCAAACCATCCGGAATTATGCCTTTAATGAGCAGATTGGAACTAAGATGTATGTCAGACTATAAATATTGCTAAATTTATTTTAAGCAGATACCTTGGACTTCAGGTAAAAGTTCCGCATGGCAAAGATGATGAAACATAAATTCTCAATAGTTATATGCACTTATAACGGAGCCCGGACAATAGGAAAAGTTATTGATACAATAAGCAATCAGAAAAATTATGATAAATTTATAGATGAAATTGTTGTGGTGGATAATGCATCGACAGATGAAACAAAGGAAATAGTATTAAACAAAAAGAAAAATAATCCGGATATTATCTATAGTTTTGAATCAAAGAGCGGGCTTTCTTATGCAAGATTAAATGGCGTCATGCTGGTAAAAAATGAATGGACGGTATTTATAGATGATGATAATGAACTGCGGGATGACTGGATAGAACAGGCGGCAAAATTCATAGAGAATAATAGGAACATAGGAATATTTGGGGGAGAGATTATCCCCAAAATAGAATTTGAGATAACGGAACATGAAATTGAAAATCTGAAGTTTGCTTTGCCGCTGCTGGCTTGTACACATTACAGCGAATCGGATATAGACATTAATCAGAAAATAAATACGATAGGTACTATAATCGGCGCGGGCATGGTAGTAAAGACGATTTATTTAAAGGAACTTTCAAAAGCAGGCTGGATAAATTGTGTCGGAAGAACCAGAGATGATACAGAAGCCGGTGATGACTTAGAAATACTGCGTTATGTTACAGATATAAGAAAAATAAATGCCGGCCATTGCCCGTACATGGTATTATATCATAATCTGCCAAAGAGCAGATTAGAGGATCAATATCTTTTAAGGTTAAGAAAAAGCATAGTTCAAAGTTCATATTATATTCAAAGTCAGAAAAAATGGTATGCTTTAAGGAGAATTAAGGAACTTATCAGAATGTTCTTTATATCAAATCAATATCCAAAAGGCACCTTACAATATAAAATGGAAAAAGAAAGAAAAAGAACATATCTCAGTCTGATATGGAGAGACAAATTAATTCTAAAGCGGAAAAAGTAATAAAACAATGACGATGTAGTTTTGATGATAATGAATATAACCTATGGAATAAGCATCGGGAAGATTCTGCTGAAAGGATGTAAATATGATTATAGTGCGGATTTCAGGGGGCTTAGGAAATCAGATGTTTCAATATGCCCTGATCTGTGCATTGAAGAAAACGTATCCGGATGTCCTGATAAAGGCAGACATTACGGATTATAAAAAGAATTATTCGCATACGGGATTCGTTTTGGAAAAATATTTTAATATACAGATTCCGGTTGCGGATAAAAACGAAATAAAAAAAGTGTATCTGGCTCAGGACGCTTTTATGCGTTCTGACCTGACGGTTGGAATGGGCAGATTTGAAAAGTTGTTTCGCCATGAACTTGATTTTTATAAGCGTAAGAAATTAGGGCCGTATAATATTACGGATTTTGCGTTTAATGTTTATAACCCTGAAGTCTTTCATCTTGATCCGGTAATTAATTGGTACCTGAACGGATATTGGCAGAATGTACAATATTTTGACGGGCTTAGGCAGGAACTCCCCTTGTTTTTCAGTTTCAGGAGAAAAATTCCGGAAAGTGTTGCGTCGCTTGCAGTAAAGATGCAGCAGGAGGAGTCCGTGGCGGTACATGTCCGCAGGGGAGATTATGCTAAAAGCGGCTTTGACCTTTGCAAAAAGGATTATTATATGACGGCGAAGAAGAAAATTGAAAACAGGATAAAATCGCCGGTTTATTATTTCTTTTCGGATGATCCCCGGTATGTGAGCCGGAACTTTCCGGAATTTGAAGCGCAGTCTGTCATCTGCCACGGTGATGAAGAATGCGATTTGGATATGTTTTTAATGACGAACTGCAGGCATGCGATCAATGCGAACAGCAGTTTTAGTTTTTGGGGGTCTGCCCTGAAGAGAAATCCGGGCCTGATACTGTATCCGGAATATTCACTGAACAGGCGGAATATCATGTATACAGGACCTGCGTGGAAAGAATGGATACGAATAGATAACTTATGCTGACGGGTATTGAGCCAACCTGTCAGGACGGGAAGTAAGGCTGCATCATACCGAAAATGAAGGAACTGCTGTCTGAAGTGGTTTCATTTATGGAAAGCCGGATACAATATAATGAAAAATGCGGACAGAAATAAATACTCACTTGCGGTTATCATATCTAATTATAATAAAAGCGGATATTTGCGGGAATGCCTGAACTCTGTTCTTCAGCAGACTCTGCTTCCGGATGAGATTATCGTTGTGGATGATTGTTCGACGGATGATTCGAGAGAAATAATATCGGAGTATGCCGGAAAATATAATATTATCAGGCTGCTGTTTCTGGAAAAAAACGGAGGCGTTTCTAATGCAAGAAATATGGGCCTGAAAGAAGCCGGTACAGCGTATGTCACGTTTATAGATTCAGATGATTTTTATTACAACAAAGATAAGCTGGAAAATGAGATGCGGCTCATCAAAAAATATTCGGCCATGGGCAGGGACATCCTTTCATATTCGGTTTCACCGCGTACGGATGCAGATGGGGTGCTGCTTCCGAAGGAAAGAAAACGCAAATGGGGAAGGTTGCAGTTTATTACAGGTAAATCTTTTATGATGATGGTTTCGATGGCGAAGAGATACAGGCTGCCGCGGGACTATTGCATAAAGAAAGAAGTCCTGCTGGCTGTTGGCGCTTATTCATTTTATAAGGACTTTTACGAAGACATGGATTTGTTGATGCGGATTGCCGAATCGGGAACAGAGTTTTATTGCACCTATGAGTATGGCTCGGTATACAGGCAGACAGGTACCGGACTGTCGAACAGAAAAGATGAAGAAAATAAGAATACACTCAGGGAAATCAGGCAGGAATATTACTTAAGATTATCGGCTCAGGAGAAAATCGAGTGCACAATCCTTTTTACCGCCGGGAAAATAAGACGTTTCATCAAGAAGCAGATTGCCGGTTTTCCGGGGCAGAAGACAGAGTAAGAATGCTTTTTCGCAGAAAGGTAGTGTAGAAAGTTAAAAATGAATGAGACAAAACCTCATCTTTTGATATATGCGCACTATTATGATCTTGCCTCCACGGCCAGGATTATCCGTGATCTGGCGGAGGGGCTGCTTGATACTTTCACCATTACTGTGATCTGTGTCGTGCCGAGCTATCTTGGTACGATTGAGGATAAATGGAAGACCCGGAAATATTACAGGGAAAATATTAACGGCGTGGATGTGATTCGGATAGGGGTTCCGGAGTTTGCGAAGACGGATAAGTTCAGCCGCATCAGAAACATTCTGGTATATTTCCTGCGGGCTGCGTACATAACGGGAAAAGTCGGAAAAGTTGATTACGTACTATCTGTGAGCCAGCCGCCGATATTGGGCGGCCTCCTTGGGGTGTGGGGAAAACTTAGAAAGAAAGGTACGGGCGGTAAGAGGGCAAAGTATATCTATCAGATACAGGACTTTAATCCGGAACAGGCGATGACCGTAAATTATTGCAAAAACTTTATTGCCACAGGGCTGATGATGGCACTGGATAAATATTCCTGCAGAAAAGCGGATCTAATAATCACCGTCGGCAGGGATTTGATGGAGACACTAGAAAAAAGGTTTAAACACGGTACTTTTCCGAAAGCGTTGATGATAAATAACTGGACCGATGAGAAAGTGATTTTTCCGCTTCCGCCCGATAATAAAAAAGTGCTGGAGTTCAGGAGAAAATACGGACTTTCCGGCAGGTTTGTCATCATGTACAGCGGAAATATCGGACTGTATTATGATCTTGAAAATCTGATAAAAGTGATAGCGAAGTTTGGGCCGGGAACAGTAACGGAAGACGGCAGGGAGGTTGTATTTGTTTTTGCAGGTGCGGGAACGGTTCTTAATAAGCTTGTTTTCTATAAAGAACGGCACGGATTGGATAATGTGATATTTATTCCGTATCAGCCTGAGGAGGAACTGATTTACAGCTTAAATGCAGGCGATATTCAGTGGTGTGTTAATGCAAAGGGCATGAAAGGCGTAAGCTGCCCAAGCAAGTATTATGGCCTTGCTGCAGCCGGACGGCCGGTACTGGGGGTACTGGAAAAAGGCACGGAAGTACGCTTCCTGATCGAGAAGACAGGAGGCGGCCTGTGCTGCGATCCCGGAGAATATAAAAGCATTGAAAAAAATATCAGATGGTTTATTGAAAATGCGGGCAGCAAAGAAGTTTATGAAATGGGTATCCGGGGACGGCGGTATCTGGAGGAAAAACTGACCAAAGACAGCTGCATCAGGAAGTACAGGGACGCTATTCTGCACTGCTGAACAGAGATACTTTTAAACAGGCAGGCGCCGGAAGAGGGGTAAATTGGCAGAAATGGAAGTATTTAACCAAAGTTCCAGGACAAGGAATCTGATGCGCATAGCGTCCGTTTCCGAAATATGCGCAATCGTGAACCTGATTCTGGGTTTTATTTACAGGACAGTCTTTTTATCGATTCTGTCAGTTGAGTATCTGGGTATTAACGGATTGTTTACTCAGATACTCAGTCTTCTGAGCCTGGCGGATCTCGGTATTGCGAATGCAATTACGTTTCGTTTCTATAAGCCGATTAAAGAAGGAAATATTATCCAGGTCGGTAAATTAATGAATTATTTTAAAAAAGTATACAGGATCATTTTGGCGGCAGTCCTGGCCATCGGATTATCCCTGTGTCCTTTTTTAAGGTTCTTCATTAAAGATGCTTCGGAGATTCCGAAAGACGTAAATCTGTATGTGATATATACGCTGTTCCTGGTACAGTCTGCTTCTTCCTATCTGTTTGCTTATCGTCAGGCCCTGCTTACAGCCGATCAAAAACAATATAAAATATCGCTGATACAGATGGCGGGGTCGTTTTTCCGGTATTCGGCGCAGATGGCTTTTCTGGTACTTACACACAATTTCGAAATCACCATAGCCGTAAATATTTTATTTACAGTTTCAACGAATGCCGTAATCAGCTTATATGCGAAAAAGAAGTATGCCCCTGTGTTCGAGATCAGGGAAACTCTGAATAAAGAGGAGCGGAAGGCAATCCTGCATGATACGAAGGCATGCATGTGCCATAAGATTGGGGGAGTGGTTCTTAACAGCACGGATAATATTATATTGTCAAAGTTTGTAGGATTATTTTCGGTTGGCCTGTATTCCAATTATTCTATGATTATCTCCAATCTGTCGCTTCTGGCCAACCAGATTTTATGCAATTCGTCGGCGAGCCTGGGCAATGCCTGTGCATCGCTGGACAGCGATGGCCGGTACCGTATATACAGGAATATGACTTTTCTGAACTTCTGGATGGCTTCATCTTTGACAATATGCCTGTATGTTCTTGTGAATCCGTTTATCAGGCTGTGGGTCGGAGAAAGCATGCTTCTTAATGAACTTACGGTGATAAGCCTGTGCGCACAATTTTATTTTGAGCTGATCAGGCTGGTAAATATTTCCTATACAAGTGCCGACGGTTTATTCGTCATGGATATTTACCGGCCGTTAATTGAAGCGGGTATTAATCTTATCGTTTCTATTCTGCTTGTTAATGCGATTGGAATTGCAGGAGTTTTCTGGGGCACAGTGATCAGCTGTCTGTCAACTGTTACATGGCGGGAACCGTATTTGATTTTTAAATATGATTTTAAAAGAAATGCCGGAGAATATATCAGAACTTTCTTTTTATTTTTGATACTGACGGGCGGAATCGGTTTTATGCTGAAAATTATCATAGCGCCTCTGATTTCTAATTTTGCGGAATGGCTTGCCTGTGCAGTGCTTACCGTTGCTGTTTCCCAGATACTGCTTGTGCTTGTCATGAGGCGCAGATATGAGTTTGTTTATTTGAAGCATATGGTAAATGTGGTGTTGAAAAAGACAGTAAAAAAAATATTCGGAAGAGAAATATGAGGAGAATGTCTATGAAAAGTATTATGGTAACCGGTGGATGCGGTATGATTGGTTCTAATCTGGTTAAGCGGCTTGTCAGGGAAGGGTGGGATGTCTATGTGGCCGACAGCCTCTGGCGCGGCAGGCTGGAAAATTTGAATGATGATAAAGGATGTCCTGTCATAGATCTGGATACGCGCTTTTTCAGGAAGGATCTGACTGTCCCGGAAGATGCTGCGGAAGCGATCGGCATAACGGATTATGTGGTGCATCTTGCGGATGTGGTTGCAGGTATAGATTATGTCTTTAAAAATCAGGGAGAGCTCTTCCGCATCAATAACCTGATTAATTCCAATGTGTTTGAATGCTGCAGAAAGGCCGGGAAAGAAAAGGTTAAAGGACTGCTTTATGTTGGTACAGTCTGCAGCTTTCCTAAGAACCGTCAGGACAAGCTGAATCCGGAACCTCTCCGTGAAGAAGAGCTTTTTCCCGCCATGCCGGAGTCGGCTTATGGCTGGAGCAAGCTTATGGGGCAGCTTGAGATTGGATATCTGGAAAAAGAAACGGGCATTCCGTGCTGTACTCTGATGTTTCATAATGTTTATGGTACGCCGACCGATTTCGGGGAGCGCAGCCAGGTTATACCGGCTTTAATTCGCAAAGCCGTACGTTATCCTGAGGAGCCTTTTATCGTATGGGGAAGCGGAGAACAGGGAAGAGCATTTATCCATGTGAAAGATATCGTGAATGCACTTATTTTAGCTCTTGATAAAGGCTGGGGCCGGGGCTATATTCAAATCGGTCCCCCTAATTGTACTTCTGTAAGGGAAATTGCGGAAAAGATTATTGAAATTTCCGGTAAGGATATAAAGCTTTTTTACGATATATCAAAGCCTGAGGGGGATAAAGCGCGCTGCGCGGATTACAGCAAGGCACGCGAAGTTCTTGGATGGAAGCCGGAGATCAGCCTGGAAGAAGGGCTGAGGGAATCTTATAAGTGGATAGAACAAGAGATAACCGGCAGAGAATTCGGATCCTGCAGTCTGTCGGGAAGCCAAAAGCAGTGAAAAAGCAGTCAGAGTGAAAAACCAGTCAGAGTGAAAAAGCAGGCAGAGTGAAAAAGCAGGCAGAGTGAAAAGCAGGCAGAGTGAAAAGGTGGGCACAAGGGGGATATAGTTGAAGATATTGTATATAGTCTATGCGGCAACGGGGCATCATATACCGTATATTAATGCCCTGCTTGATCCGGATAATGAGAATATATTTATCGTTCCAGGGCAGATCGAAGGGCTGCCCGGGAAGCAGTATGTACTTCCTTACGTATTGAACCGGGGCAAGAGAGATATCGTTTCCCATTTGAAATGGCTGAAGAAGGTTTCACTGATTGCCCGGAACGAGAGGGCGGATGTTGTTCATTTTACCTATGGCGATATGCTTTATAAATCTTTTGGCCTTCGTCTTAACAGGATGAACGGAAGCTGTATCGTTGTGTCCTTTCACAGAATGGATAAGTCTTTTTTAAAGCGCATTTCCCGTGATCTTATTATGAGGAAAGCGGATTTTACTACATACCATGTCGCGGATGCATATAAAATGGTTCCGGTCTCCCTGAGGGATAAAAGCTGTTTTACAGCATATCCTTCCGTCCTTGAGAATATTGTAATTTCAAAAAGCGATGCGAGAAAGATGCTCGGGATTGATACGGGTGTACCTGTTATATCGGTTACCGGTATTATGGATGAATATAAGGGTCTGGACGTCCTCTTTGATGCGCTTGAGCAGGTGAGGTCCGGATATTATCTTATTATTGCCGGTAAACCGCTGTTTTATTCGGCGGAATATATTGAAGAAAGACTGAAAGGCCTGAAGTGCGGCTCCACGAAGCTGCTGAGGTTCCTTTCTGACAAGGAGTTTGTAGCGTGCATTTCTGCCTCTGATATCGTGGCGGTTCCTTATCTTAAGTCGTTTGAGGGAACGAGCGGACCGATGACGGAAGGTATAAGGATGGGAAAAACGATTGTGGGATGCAGCCACGGCAATATCGGCTGTTATATCGAACGGTATAAAATCGGCTATGCATGTGAAGGAGGGGATCCGGATTCGCTCGCAGCGGCGCTGGAGAAAGCAATTAAGAAGCCTGTAGAGTACGCCGGAAAGATGAACGATCTTGTGAAGATGCAGACGGTCGGGGCGTTTAAGGACAGATTCAGAGATATCTATGCCGAAGTATATAAACGTAAACGCCGCTGATGCGGGGAGAACGGTTAAAATGATGAAGATTTTGTTTGTTTCGCACTATTCGGGCAGAGGCGGGGCCAATAATGAAATGCTGTGGCTCTGCCGTGAGCTGATGTCAAGAGGATATCGCACTTACGTACTGCTTCCCGAACACGGGGCGATTGAAGATGATCTGAAGAAGACCGGAATTTCCTGCAGCATCGTTCCTTATATGAGATGGATTTGTGCCGCAGGACAGAGAAATTGCCCGAAAAGCATTATTTACCGCATACTGTGCTGGGAGCGGAACTGGAGGGCAGCATGGAAAATCCGGGACTTTGCGCGTAAAGAAAAGATCGGCCTTATCCATACCAATGATTCATTAACCGTGGCCGGGGCTTATGCGGCAAGGCTTGCAAAACTTCCCCATGTGTGGCATCTGAGGGAATTTCAGGAAGAGGATTATGATTTATCTGTTGTTTTTCCTGAGTATTATGTAAAAAAGTGGTTTTCTGAAAGTGACAGGATGATTTGTATTTCAGATGCGATACAGAGCAAATATGCGCCCAGGTTTACGCGTAATAATTATGTGAGGATTTATGACGGTATTGCGACGGAAACTGCAGCCTTTGAGCCGCGGGAGGGGTTGTCGAATCCTTTGCAATTGCTTTTTCTCGGCGGAACCAGTACGGGGAAAGGTTTTGAAGAACTGCTGGCTTTGGCGGAGCTGCTTAAGAATAAATATCATATTTTGTTCAGGATACTCGTCGCGGGCGACTGCTCGGGCAGCGGAAAGTACGCCGCGGAAATTGAAAAGAAGAACATAGTGAAGGAAATCGTGTTTTACGGATTCACGAAGGATGTTAATAAATTGTTTCGCAGGGCCGATGTGTTTTTAATGATGTCTCATCTGGAAGCCTTCGGACTTGTTACGGTTGAGGCTATGCTGAAC
>DCDB01000231.1:0-2157 GCA_002316215.1 Lachnospiraceae bacterium UBA1066
CGATGGAGCGGTCCGGAAAAGACGGATCAGTCCGGAAGCGATGAAACAGTCGGGAAGCGATGAAACAGTTCGGAAAAGATAAAACAGTCCGGAAAAGATAAAACAGTCCGGAAAAAAGTGAGATAAGAACGTAGAAAAGCACTCCGCAGGGAAACCTGCGGAGTGCTTTTTATGTGAGCGGGGAGTGTCAGTCAGCGGTTCAGCCGGCGGTTAATTTCAGCCAGCAGCAAATTTCAGTCGGCAGCAAATTTCAGCCGGCGGTTAACTTTTTTCTGCATAATTAATTTTTTGCCCGAGACGGCGTGTTATGTCACGGCGGATGGACGTATAGCGTTTTTCAGGAATAGGAATAATAGAGCCGTCCGTCAGGATCAGCGAAAATTTCGGCCTTCGCGTGACCTGCTCAATATAAGCAGGATTAACGGCATAACTTGCGTGGACACGCATAAATAAATCGGAGTATTTTTCGGTTAAGTTCTTTAAGGTTACGGTCAGAATAATGGACTGGCCGTCTACTGTATGGACAATACACGAAATCCCGCTGCTTTCGGCCCAGAGAACCATATGGTAAGGAATGTAGAAAGCATTCATGCCCAGCCCGTATTCCATAAGGAAGCGGTCGCAGGGAAGCACCTGGCTGGCAGGCGCATTAAAAGGCTGGACTTTTTCAGGCCGCAGCCGGTAAGCACTGCCGGCTTTATCGTTTGGAAGTTCAAGGGAAAAATGGCAGACCTGTATCCGCCAGGATGAGCTTTTTATTCCGTTCTCATCCCGGAGGACGCTTTTTCTCCATGTAAAATGAAGCTGCTCATTCATAAAGGACGTATTCCCGTCGGAATATTTAGAATGAACGCCATAACGCAGGAATATTTCACAGGAATCCGCTCTGAATTTTCGCTCAATCTGGCGGATATCACTGATTATAACTTGCGGCTCTGCGGATTTATTTGAAAGCATTTCCACCACGGAAGCCTTTGTTTCCAGCACCTGATTTTCATAAGGGCCGATCCAGAGGATGTCATCCGCCATGTAATTGAAAAAGGGATATGGATTTCTCCGGTAATATTCGGTTGTGATCCAAACGGATAATTCCAGAGGCTTCATTTTTTTATTCCTAATTTCACGGTTTGCATTCATTTTTCTGCTGATATTCATTTCGATATTTGCATTCATTCCGGATCTCCGAAATTCTGATTAGTTTGGATGTTGAAACTATCCTGGGGTCTGTAATGTTTTGGAGTGTGACACCTTTTTGTGATTCCCGGACTTTATATAATTATAATAATGCAGAAATTAAAAAAGTGTTTAACCACTCATGCCATTTTTCTACCGTTCGGTGCAAAAAAGCTTGATGATACGGCAAAAAATGAAATAAACAGGTGCATCCTTTTACCTTAACCAGCCGTCGAAAACAGACGGATTGAAAAGAAAACTTTAAAAAATAACCAAAAAACGAGTCATTTTATGCATTGTACAAGTAATCTTTCACAGTTCCTTGAATGGAAAAAATGAATATGCTATTTTTGAAATTAAGATGAGATTTTAGCCTCAAAGGCAGAGGCGGTATTTTTTAGAAATTTTTTAAGAACGGAGGGTTATACGTGTTTTATACGTGTTAAACACTACACTGCAGGAATTCAAGGGAGGGCATATTCATGAAATCGAAAATGGTTAAGAAGGGTGTGAGTTTTCTGCTCGTCGCTGTACTTACGCTGTCTACAGCATTTGAGACGATGGCAGCTGATACGCAGGGGAGCACCGCACAGGGAGATACGGCGCAGACAGGCACCGGAGACATTACTTATTTCGACTTCAGTGCGTCAAATTATTATACAAAAGAGAATGCGGATACTTTCCGTGTAAGCGTGGTGCGTCATGGCAGCGATATGCGATCAGCGGATGTGCTGTTCCGTGCCGCAGACTTTCTGGCACAGTACGGTACGGATTACGTTATCCAGGGCAGCGACGGTCAGGACTTGCCGCTGAAAGACGGAATCAGTGCGGATATTTCGGATATCACTTCTAACGGCGATTTCAATTTCGACAAAGCCGGACCGGAAAGCACGCCGGCCGGCGTTATGGCGGATGAAAGCGGGACAGATTCCGCGGCCATTACAGATGAGGAGAACGGAACAGCATCTGAAGCCGCCGCAAATC
>DCDB01000231.1:2306-13011 GCA_002316215.1 Lachnospiraceae bacterium UBA1066
AGAACGGAACGGCATCTGAAGCAGCTGCCGACCAGAAAAACGGGACAGATTCTGCCGCGGCTCAGGAAAGCGGAATAGTTTCTGACACTGCCGCATCGGAGAAGACGGAAACTTCCGCGGTTACGGAGGTATCTGCGACGTCTTCTGTGCAGACGGCAGGCAGCGGCACGGACACAAAGAAGCAGGGTGTATCCACGGGATCCTCACTTCGGGACGCACAGACCGCCTTTTTAGGTCTCGACAGTACGGAGGAAGAACAGGCCGCGAGCGACACGCAGACGGCCGTCGGCGAGTTGAACAGCTTTTTTGAAAAGGCCCGCGGTACCGAGGGCACCATTCATTTTAATGAAGGTGAAACAGAGCAGGATATTACCATCCGGCTGATCGATAATGACCAGCCGAATGCGGACAAGGCTTTTATGCTGGATCTTGCAGCAACAAATGACAAGGCTCTCAACATCGCGGCAAACGCTACGACGTATGTAGCGATAGCCGATGACGAGCCTGCCGAAAAACAGGCCTATACACTGTCCGGCGTCAGCGAACTTACCCCGGACGGACCGAAAGCCGATATGACCGTGATCCGAACCGCCGGTTCGGAATATTTTGGTACGGTGTATGTATCCACTGTACAGGAAACCGCCGCACCTGGCGCTTATGACGCACTGGATAACGCCAAGATTTCCTTCCTGCCGGGTGAGACCGAAAAGACTTTTCCTGTCACGGCAGTCGATTTCTCCGAAGACTCCAGTTTTGGCATCAGGCTGGAGGCGGATGAGGATGCAGAGCTCTCAAATGACTATGTATCCATTCAGATTAAAGGGGATGTTCCCGCACAGCCTGAGCCTTCTGATCCGGAACTTGTCGGGGACTCGAACGGAAGTACAGAAGGGATAACACTTGGCCAGGAGAAAACCACATTTACATGGAATAATACCGGATGGAAAATTGTCGCCGGCAACGCGAGCCGCGGCTGGGGTTCCGGCTGGTGGGCCGAGGACAGGTATTCCTGGTGGACGAATCTGGTCTGTATGGAAAACTATGACGAATCCGCCGGGAAAGGTTTCCGTTCCGATAAAAAAGTTGATTTTACGGGAACGACAATGCTTCATGAGGAGTGGCAGCAGCAGGGTACACATAGCGGCGGACACGGGGACTACTATATCTTTGCGGATATTGTAAGCGAGGGATGCCAGGATCAGTGGGGCGGAGGAGTCGTAGAAAATGCGACAAGGTTTGATAATTTCGCTTTTGATTCCTATAACATAGATACTTCCAATATTACCGGCGGTTTCTATATCCGTGTCGGTATCCAGAATCTGGGCCGCTATTGGCAGGATGACGCAAAGGGCTATTTTGGCAATCCGTTTACGCTGACCTGGCGGAAATACAACTTCAAGCCCGTTGAATCCAGCCAGCGCTTCTATGTCGGCGATACCTACACCCTTAATGATAAGGCGGAAAATGGTTATACTGTCAAGAATAACGGCGCCGCTTATAATGCCGGCACCATCTGTTTTAAGGACGAAAGCGGAAAGACGGTTAATAGTTTCTACGCCAGTGCCGGCAAGACGGTTACCGCTTATGCCGTAGACGAAAAAAACAAAAGTAACGGAATTATACTGAAAAGCGTAAAGCTTTATACAAGCGGGAAAGCAAAAAAAGCTTATGACGTAAAAGGCACCAGCTTTACACTGAACCAGAGCCTGATCAGCAGTCTTCGCGACGCCGGTGCCGCAGACGATGCCGGGGGCGAACTGCAGCTGTATGCCGAGCCGGTCTGGGAGCAGGAAAAGGTGCAGGTTAAGTTCTATAACACAGACACTGCGGACGGTGAATTCAATGCCAGTCATCTGGGCAGCTATGTGGCAGGAACCACAAAGCTGACAAAAGGAACCGCCGATAATAATCAGCAAAGGCCGGAATACTATATCGGGACTTTTCCGAAATATTCCTACCTTTCCATGAGTATGACGGTGGAAAACGGCAGGGCTGCCGGCGGTTTCCAGATTTCCAGATTCAATCAAAAAGAGTATTCAATAGAATATCAAAAAGCATCTTTTGATAATGACACGGGGACTACTATTGCCGAGAGAAAAGACCGGCTCACTTATCAGGTTAAAGAGGACTGCACCATCCGTCCGCTGACAGACCATCAGACCATGACAGTCATGTATTTTCCGGATACCATGATTCCGGACGAGTATGTGAACTCTGAAAATAAACTGAAAGGAGTTATATCCGATACGCGGGGAGTTACCTCTGCGACGGATGAAAGCATTTCGGATGCAGACGGAAAGCTCGTGATCAACAACATAAATTCCGGTTCTACGTTTTCCTTCCATGCGGTGGCGCCGGAAGGGTATTACACGCATTGGGTGAACATGACCGGTGACATGAACTATGACGGAACAATTGACGAAAATGAAAAGCAGACGGCGAGCCAGAACCCGGAAGATGTAAACGGCAATGAACTGACCGGAACGGTGGATCAGTCGAATCCGATTTATTATTACTATTTTGTTCCCAATACGAACATCAGCCGTTTCAAACCTCTTAAAGGGCACATAAGCAAGAGCCTAAAAACGTTCTACCAGATGGTAAACGGTATTACAAATAACGCAGTGGAACCTGTGAGCGGCAGTACGGTACGCATTTCCGGATTTGAGGGTTCCACCGACGCAGCCGGAGCTTTCAGTATTACTGCCAGAGCACTGCCTAAAGATGGCTACTCTTCTCTGTCTGTAGTGGAGTATGGACACACATTTACAACGGGCACCTGGATTCAGAAGAGCACCGATGTCATTCTTCCGGCAATCAACTCTGCCTTTACCGCCCGCTCGGTCTCCGCGTACTATAACAATCAGAATAAAAACGATATTTGCAATACGCTCGTGAACATCCGCGACAAAAATCTGACGCTGAAGCTTTCTGTTGAAGGGAACGGTTCCCTTAATCCCACCGCCGCACGCTTTATTGTGTACAACGCCAAGGGAGAAAGTACAGGTACAATTCTTGCGGCGTCCGCGGCGGAAGGCGACAATGCCCAGGGTACCCACAGCGTTACCTATGCAAAAAGCGCTTCAAACCTGGATGCTGCCGTCACTTTCAACCCCAAAGCCATGATGAGTGATTGTGACAGACTGTATGTTGAATTCGGCGTGCCGGTCGTTCAGGATGTGCTGGATGAAAATGGAAATAAAACAGGCACACAGACGGTGACCGACTGGTATCCGCCTGTCGATGTGGGCTACATTTTTAATAAGGAACTGGAGCTTAGTGATTTTGTGCTCGGATCCATCGGATCCACAGGTCTTGCGGGCGCCTATAATAAGACGGTTGACCTGATCGGTAATCCGCTGGGAGATCTTGACCTCGGAACGGCTTTGGGGATGAACCTTACAACGAATGGCGAAGGATCCGGGAATCTGGACAACCGTATCGGAAAAAACTGGACCCGGTACAGCTATTCCTTAAATTATTCAAAAGAATTCGGCGATACCTGGGGCACGACGACCGGCTCCGATGGTAAGACAGTTCCGAAGGTTGAAGAAGCGGCAAAGAAGGCGGAACAGAATAAGACTACGGAAAAGGCGTCCGGTAATACTCCTTCGAACGCTAAGTTCGATACCGAAGGTGACTTTACCTGGTCCGTTTCGCCTTCGGTCCGTTTTGAGTTTGAGGTATCTAAGGATACCGGCTCAACAACCGGAAAGTATTACTTTGAGGATCTTCTTCTGTCCGTTAATGTAGACTTTAATGCACAGAACAGCACTACCATCAACCTGCCCATCGGTATCGGCATAGTGATCGAAGCCGGCCTTACGGGAAATGTCAAGGGCGTTTATTATATGTATACCGATTACACACAGAGTTATGGAAATTCGGTAGAATTTGATCCCAAGACATTTGGCATGTTTAAGAATATTGACAATGTGCACCGTCGTGGCTATATCGGGATTTATCCGGAAATTACAATCGGGCTTGGCATAAAAGTTGCCATCATCAGCGTGGTCGGTGAGTGTACGTTTGCCTTCAATATGGACTTTGCCTTCAGCGACGAAGAATCACCGAGGACATACGGCAGCTTAACGATTTCCGGAGACTGGTCCATCAGGCTTCTGTCCTTCACAATCTATAAAAAAGATCTTGGGAATAAGGAAATCCATCTTTTCGGTGAAGATAAGGAAATTTCGCTTTCTGATATTCTGGTCGGCGATGAGGCGCCGGTATCCCTGGACAATGTCTCAGAAAGGCCGCAGGTATCAACGGATAACTGGGATCCGGGCCTGGCAGGAGAAAACGGTGATGAAGCAAGTGTCATTGAGGAACATACAACGGATACACCGCAGACACAGATTGTTCCCCTGGGCAGCAGCGGAGATCTGCTGATGGTTTATGTAGACGATGCCGGCAATATCAAGAATGCCGGGCCGCGCCTGGCCGTCAACGCCCGGGCGGTATGCTACAGCATTTACCGCGCGGCGGACGGAACCTGGAGCACTCCGGAGATCATCGACGACGATCATACGCTGGACGACTACCCCAATATCTGTGCCATTGGCGATAAGTACCTTGTCACGTGGTCTTCGGCACACGAAGTCCTGAAAGAAGACGCGGGTGTGGACGAAGCACTGATGAATCTGGATATTGAGTCAGCGGTTTTTGATCCCGCAGCCAGAACCTTTGGTACGGCGGCATATCTTACTCATCGCACAGATCAGGATATTGCGGCTGATGTCTATCCTTATGCGTCCTATGACGCAGCTACGAACCGGATCCTGCTCACCTATACAAAAAATGAGTACCAGTTCAGCGACAGCCCGACGCTTGCGGAGATCGGCGGTTCCTACTCGGCGCTTGCATATTTTTACGGTACACTGGACAGCGGCAAGAATACTGTGACATGGAATACGGCGGATGATTACACGGAAACTGAAATCAGCAATATAGCGAAGAACTTCGATGTGGACACTTATAAGGCAAACTGGTACGGTCAGCGCTTCCTCGATATACAGCTTTATGACAGCAATAAGCAGGTTGCGACCGTTACTGATATGAGCGGCTACTATGACGAAAAAAACAGTCAGGCTCTCATTGCTTATACAGTGGACTGGGACGGGAATAACAGTACGGCTGACGACCGTGACGTGTTTATGCTCATCTATGATTACGGGAAGAACATCTTTACGCATAATGTCCGTATTTCGGGCGAAGCCGGTGCCTATGCGAATCCGAAATTTGCAACTCTCGACGGGGATGTTTACCTGTTTTACGGCAGTTCTGCCGCTTCCGGAAATTCCGAAAATCCGGATGCGGGGGCCGTCATGTACATGGATGTCTCAGAGCAGATACAAAATAACAATTATACGCTTGCCGGGAGCGAGCCGAATACCTACTACGTCTTCAGCCAGGCGGCCGATTATACAAAGGCAGATGGGACTTACACAAGTCTCGATCATACGCCTGTCAATGCGTCAGAGGCTGTACCGGTGACAAATATTAATGATTTTGATGTGGTAAGCTCAGATGCCGGCATCTATCTTGTGTGGACGGAGCAGGTTACGGGTGAGACTGACAACAGTGTGTCCAGACAGCTTTTCGCGGCGGCACTTCCCTGCCCGACAGCGCAGGCGAAAAGTGAAAAAGATGATTCTTATACAAGTACGGAAAATGCTTACGCCGGACAGGCCGGCGGCTGGAGCCAGCCGGTTCAGCTCACGTCTAAGGACAAGGCATTTTACACGAATATCAGCGCAGGAAAAATCGGCGATAAGCTTTTCATTACCGCCGGACGTACGGATAATGCCGATGCAAGTACGGCCCAGCTCGTATCTGTTTCGCATGTCCCGGCAAGTATGCTGACCCTGGACAGCCTCACGTTATCCGAGGAATACCCGGCAGCGGGCAGTACGGTGACCGTGAACGCGGCTGTTAAAAACAGCGGTCTTGCTCCTACGGCGGAGGGCGGAACCGTCACCTTTAAGGTTGGCGGCCAGACGGTCACCGTGACGGTTCCCGCCGGTATTCCGGGCGGCAGTACCAGGAACCTTAGCGCGCAGATCACGCTGCCGGCGGATCTTTCAGGCAGTACAATCACGGCGGCACTTAACGGCGGAACCCCTGTTTCAATGGATGTCCCGTATAAGACGGTGTTAGTTACTGAAAATCCGGTTGTAGACGAAAAATCCGGAAGCGACATTTACACAGCAGTTCTGCGGAATAACGGCAACCGGGATTCAGGTTCCCTGACGGTGACTGTTTCCGCTAAAGACGGTACACAGGTGGGCAGCGCGGCCATTGATAATCTGGCTGCCGGCGCAGCGCAGGATGTTACGGCGAAGGCGGATATCCCTGCCGGTGCCTGGAATATCAACGACCAGGGCGAGGGCACAGCGGAACTTACTGTAAAGGTGACGCAGGACGATGGCACAGTGCTTGATACCGGAACAGTTACAGCGAAACGTATTTATGATGCTCAGGCAATCAGTATCTTAAGCGGTGTCAGCGGAGGAGACGGAGAATCATTCTCGATGGAGGTTGGCGATGTAACGGATCTCCAGCCGGGCCTCAGCGGTTCTGCCGCCGGAGACGCGCAGGTTGTCTGGACAGCGAGCAGTGACCCGGATAACCTGACTATTACCGGAGACGGAAATATTATGGCACAGAAAAACGGTACTTATACACTTACGGGCCGGATTCTTCCGGCGTCGGATCTTGTCGCGGATGCCAACTGGGACGCGCTGGTTCCGGAAAACCTGATTAAGACAGTAAGTGCCACTGTTACGGTCGGCAGTCCGACGGACAGCACCGACACATCTTCTGGAACCACAAAACCGACGGATACACCGACACCTTCCGTCACATCAAGCCCGACACCGTCGCCTTCCGAAAGTACAAATTCTACGGGCGGAAATACGTCTTCCTCTACAACGAACCCGACACCGTCGCCTTCCGGAGACACAAATTCGACAGGCGGGAACTCAACGCCGTTCGTTACGCAGAATCCGAAGGCTGCGGATTCCGGAAATACAACATTTGTCAAACCGTCGAATCCGGTTACGCTGGCACCCGGGAGCAACTTCCCGACGAGCGGGAATACAACATCCGCGAAAGCGTCAAATATTACCGAAAGCGCACGCACCACGAATATCGGAAGCGGCACGTTCTCTACACACAGCAATCCGCAGACCGGAGATGATGTCCTGCTGTGGATTTGGATATTTGCGGTTTCCGGAAGCTGTCTTGCAATACTGGAGATCGAACGCAGGAGGCGCGTAAAGACACGGAACTCCCGCTGACATTCAGGAAAAATAACCGGAAAGCAGTTTCAAAGGATACGGGGAGGAGGTGAGCAGAATGAAGATCAAGAAGAACGGACAGGAGCCGGATATCGGGAAAGAAGATAAGCCCGGAAAAACTGACGCCGACGAAATTGACCTCGACGAGGCTGAGATGATAACGGGCGGAACGATGCGGAACAATGTCATTTTTACAGAGCGCGCGTCTCTTGATGAAATTAAAAAGTGAACAGGGCACAAAATGAAAACGAGGACATCCGGCGGCGGATGTCCTCGTTTTTATTTCAGAATAATGCTTCTTTCTATATGGACAGGAGAGAGGACCGGAAAGCCGGAGCGCCCGCGTATTCAGCGGCGTTCCTTTGTTTTCTTAAGGAACCAGACCATGAATTTATTGGTCAGCCGCGAGAACCAGTAGATCATCATCATCGTAAGAAGTCCGAGCGGAATGAGAAGCAGGGACCACCACATCCAGATCGGCTGCAGATCGTAGAAGCGCGGCAGCAGGATAATGCCGACCATGAAGGTGACAATACAGATGATGAGGACGAATCTTCTGTAGGGATTGAGAGGCCAGCAGACCTGCGCGACGACCAGAAGGGCGACAAGGCCGCCGAGCATCAGGTTGAAGGTCGAGTAAATCGGCGTCGTCCAGCCGAAGAGCGCATTTAAGATCTGTACGATCATCATGGCGGCGACCATTGTAAAGGCCGCAGGCATACAGACCTTGAGGACATGCTTGAGGAAGCCTTCCGCAGTGACATTTTCCTGCTGTTCCAGCGTCAGGAGGAAAGACGGCATGCCGATGCCGCAGACATTGATGAGGCCGAGCTGCAGCGTCGTCCAGGGGTACTTGGTCTTTATTAAAATGAAGATCAGGCACAGGATGGTGGAGTAGATGGTCTTCGTCAGATACAGGGAGCTGACGCGCTCGATATTGGCGATAATCGTCTTTCCTTCCTTGACGATGTCCTTCATGGAGGAGAAGTCAGAGTTAAGAAGCACAATGTGTGCGGCCTGCTTGGCGGCCTCAGAGCCGGCTGCCATGGCGATACCGCAGTCGGCGTCTTTAATCGCCAGAACGTCGTTAACGCCGTCGCCGACCATCGCGACGGTCTTCCTGTTGGCCTGCCAGGCCTTGACGAAGGCCTGTTTCTGTTCCGGTTTGACGCGGCCGAAAACGGTATATTTTTCAATTTCCTGTGCAAGGGCAATCGGGTTTTCCGGAAGCGTCGTGGCATCGACGTATTTCTCGGCATTTTGCACACCGGCCTTGACAGCGACAGCAGAAACCGTGACCGGATTGTCCCCGGAAATAACCTTGACGGCGACATCCGCATCCGCGAAATACTGGAAAACATCTTTTGCGTCTTCTTTGATGATATCGGAAATGACGATCGCGGCGAAAGGTGTAATCGTTCCTTTGTCGTCCTTAGCAGAGGAAATGCCTGTGGATTTGCCGAGCAGCAGGACGCGGTAGCCCTTTTCAGAATAGTTATCGATGAGGTTAAGCACCTGTGTATTTCCCGGAATCAGGAACTCCGGAGCGCCGATGACGTAGTCGCCGTGTCCGGTAAAGCCCGCAGCTTTATATTTCCGGGCGGACGAAAACGGGATTGAATCGCGCACAGTCCAGCCGGAAAGCTTGCCGAAATATTTATCCAGGGCGTCCTGGGTAACGTTCGTATCTTTAAATGCCGCGTTCAGGTGGCCGACGATTTCTTTGATCTCTTCCGGAGTTTCATTTCCGAAAGGAATGATATCCGTGACTTCGAGCTGTCCGGTCGTGATGGTGCCGGTTTTATCGGTGCACAGGACATTGACGCGGGCGAGCGCCTCGATGGCTTCCATTTCCTGGACGAGAGCCTGCTTATAGGCAAGACGGCCGACGCCGATGATGAAGGAGACGGAGGTTAAGAGGACAAGGCCTTCAGGAATCATACCGATGACGCCGGTGACGGTACGGACCACGGCGCTTGCCTGGTCACCGGCACTTGCGATGTGCTGGCTGCGGTAAAGAAGAAGCCCGATCGGCAGGATGGCGACGGAGACAACCTTGATGATGCGGCCGATGGTCGTCTGCATTTCAGACGTGGCGCGTTTCTTGGAAGAAGCCTTGCTCACAAGTTGAGAGGCGTAGCAGTCATTTCCGACCTTTTCGACATGCATGACGGCAGTGCCGGCGGTTATGAAACTTCCGGAAAGAAGGGCATCGCCGTCTTTCTTGCGGACAGGTTTGGACTCGCCGGTCAGCATGGATTCGTTGACTTCGAGGCCGGTACAGCCATAAGCTTTACCGTCTGTGACAATCTGGTCTCCGACGGCAACATCAATAATATCGTCCGTGACGATGCCGTCGACCGAAATGGTCTTTTTCACACCGTCGCGCAGGGCTTCCACTTTAGCTGCGGTAATGACGGTCAGTTTGTCAATCAGGGATTTGACCTTCAGCTCCTGAACGATGCCGATGATGGAATTGCAGACGATGACGCCGAGGAAGAGCATATTTTTATACTGCCCGGTCATGAAAATGAGAATCCCGAGCAGGATATTCAGGATATTGAAGTAAGTGACCGTGTGCGACAGGACAATCTGCTTCGTCGTTTTCTGGCCCTTTTTAATCGTGACGTTGACCTGGCCCATGGCGACGCGCTGATTCACCTCAGCGGAGGTGAGACCGGTCTTTAAGACCTCATCGAGAGGGCGGACAGGCAATGGGGCGGCGGGCAGAGCCAAAGCGGCGGTATCCTCTGCAGGCTTATGACTGGCATCGGCGGCTTTTCCTTTTTTCCAGAAAAAGAAACGGCTGATTTTTGGCGATGCATTTTTGCTTTTTTTCTTTTTACTGCCGATTTTACTGTACTTATGGACGGCTTTTTTATCTGTACTGCCTGTTTTATTATCGGCATTACCGTTTAAATTATCAGTAGTGTCCTTTAAATTATCAGTAGTGCCCTTTAAATGATCAGTAGTGTCCTTTAAATGATCAGTAGTGCCCTTTAAATCATCGGTATTGCTTTTTATATTATTTATATTTTTTGCACTGCTTTTTTTATTATCGCTGCTATCCGCGGAAAAAGGAACCTTGAATTTGTGGGTCTTTTCAGGCGCATCTCCGGATTTGCTGTTTTTATGAAGATCAGGAAATTTTGGCATATTTTCTCTTCCTTATAAAATGTTGTCAGACAATTTTTATTATAAGGAAGTTACCGGAAAATAGCAAGCCGGGGACGGAGCAAAATGTATTTTGCACCGTCCCCGCCGTATTCTGTACCGTCGTATGCTGCAGCATGTGAAGTCCTTACTGCAAAGGTGCCGCCTTTGCTGCGCATTGTGCTGCCCTTGCTGCGTAATTGTGCCGTCTTTGCCGCGCATTGTGCCGCCTTTGCTGCGCATTGTGCTGC
>DCDB01000231.1:13177-14064 GCA_002316215.1 Lachnospiraceae bacterium UBA1066
GCTTTTGCTGCGCATTGTGCCGTCTTTGCTGATTTGTATTCGGCTCTTGGCATATTTAGAACTGTTCTTTATAGGCTTCTTTTCCTGATGAATTCTTTTTATGACGTGCCAGACTCTTCGCCGGTTACAGTGCCTTCTTTATAGCTGCAAGCAGGTCGTCGAATTCTTCGTACGCCGGAAGCTCCGGATGATCTGCTTTGATTTTTTCCGTGCTCTTGAAGAGGAAGCCCGCTTTGCCGGCTTCAATCATACCAAGATCATTGTAGCTGTCGCCGCAGGCGATGGTTTCGTAGCCGATCGACTGAAAAGCCCTGACGGTCGCAAGCTTGGACTTCTCCACGCGCATTTTAAAACCGGTGATTTCGCCGCTTTCGGCGACGGTGAGGCTGTTGCAGAAGATCGTCGGCCAGCCGAGCTTTTTCATCAGGGGTTTGGCGAATTCTTCGAACGTATCGCTCAGGATAACGACCTGTGTTTCTTCTCTTAAGGCATCCAGGAATTCCCTGGCACCCGGCATAGGGTCGATTTTGGCGATCGTCGCCTGGATTTCTTTAAGGCCGAGCCCGTGTTCTTTGAGAATGGCCAGACGCCAGTTCATGAGTTTATTATAATCCGGCTCGTCCCGCGTCGTCCTTTTAAGCTCGGGGATGCCGCTTTCCTTTGAAAATGCAATCCAGATTTCCGGCACCAGAACACCTTCCAGATCCAAACAGACAATATTCATTGATCTTCCGCCTCTCATTTTTGCTGAAATTAATTTTTCAATTTCCAAGGATACCGCACTTTGGGCATTTAATCAACAGGAATCAGGAAATTCGGTTTTTCCGCCGCAGGCATTCTATGACCGATTTGTTTCCGCCGCAGATATTCCATGGCATATTTTCTTC
>DCDB01000196.1 GCA_002316215.1 Lachnospiraceae bacterium UBA1066
AGCCCGTCACGCCTTTAAAGCTTACGGACAGTTCCCGCATCAGGGTATCTCTGGAGTTTCCTCCGGCGTAAATCCGGAAAAGTCCGTCTTCGAGGCAATAGTGCCCTTCATTGTTCCAGAAGCCCATATCTTCTTTTTTCAGGCTGCAGGCGGCAGTCTTCTCTTCGCCTGCTTCCAGCGTCACCTTCGCAAAGCCTTTTAATTCACGGACCGGACGCACAAGAGAAGCGGTCACGTCCTGCTGATAGAACTGCACGGTCTCTATTCCTTTCCTGTCTCCGGTATTTTTGACGGATACCCGGATTTCCACCGTCTGATCCTTTTCTTCCGTTTCCAGATTGCTGTACGCAAAATCCGTAAAATGAAGACCGTAGCCGAACGGATACAAGGCGCCGATGGGCGCGTCCAGATAGCGGGAGGTAAACTTGGATTTTCCTGCGGGACGTCCTGTATTCGGGTGATTGTAGTATACCGGACACTGTCCGGTCACTGCCGGAAACGAAGAAGAAAGTTTCCCTTCCGGCGAACACTTTCCGGACAGAATACGCGCAACCGCATTTCCCATCTGAATCCCTAAATGCCAGCCTTCAAGAATAGCCGGAACATGCGCATCCTCCCACTCAAGTGCGAGCGGGCGGCCGTTCATCAGCACAAGAACGACCGGTTTGCCTGTATCCAGAAGTTTTTTAAGAAGCTCTCTCTGTTGTCCGGGCAGCGCGATATCCGAGCGGGAAGATGCTTCTCCGGACATGGAAACCGTCTCGCCTAAAACCGCCACGATGACGTCTCCGTACGCCGCCGCTTCGCTGATCTCCTCTTCGTTATTCTCCCCCACAGGCCCTCCGCAGGGATAGTAGGCAAGATTCGGGAATTCTTCCCTCATCCCTTCCAGAATCGACACCGCATCCTTTTTTCTCCAGCTTACAGACCAGGCGCCGATCACTTCCTCACGGCTGTCTGCGAGGTTCCCGACCAGACTGATTTTCAGATTCTGATCAAGAGGAAGAAGACGGTTTTCATTTTTCAGCAAAACAGCCGACTTTTCCGATGCTTCAAGCGCGAGGGCGGTGTGCTCCGCGGGCAGGTTTTCGTAACGCCCGATGGCATCTTCTGACACATACGGATGTTCAAAAAGCCCGAGACGCAGCTTGACTCCGAGAATCCTGCGGACCGCGTCATCGACAGTTTCCATGGACACCGTTCCGTCTCCGACCGCTTCTTTAAGGTTCTTCAAATAAATTTCCGTTCCCATATCCACATCAAGGCCCGCGTTGACTGCCTGCGTACCGGCATCTTTTTCATTTTCCGCAATTCCATGCGCCACGCACTCACGGATCGCGTTCGCGTCGCTGACAATAAAGCCTTTAAGCCCCAGCTGCTCCTTCAGGATATGTCTTAAAGCGTAGGCGTTCACGGTGCTCGGCACGCCGTTCAGGTCATTGAAAGACGCCATGGCCGTCAGGGCTCCTTCCTGTACCGCTTCGCGGAACGGAACCAGGTAATTGTTGAATAGAACATGGTTTGCCATACTGACCGTGTTATAGTCACGGCCGGCCTCGCTGGCTCCGTATCCAACAAAATGTTTAAGGCAGGCGGCCACATAATTTTCGGTCGAAGAATCATTGTTCTGCAGGCCGCGCACCTTGGCGCGGGCAAAAACGCCGCAAAGATACGGATCCTCTCCCGGGCCTTCGGAAACACGGCCCCATCTGGCGTCCCTTGCCACATCAATCATCGGTGCGAAATGCCAGGCCACGCCGGAAGCCCTGGATTCTTTTGCCGCCATCGCCGCTGTCTTCTCAAACAGTTCAGGGTCAAAGGCGCCGGCCTCCGCAATGGCAATCGGATAGACGGAATAGAATCCGTGGATGACGTCCAGGCCGAAAAGCAGCGGAATTCCGAGCCGGCTCTCCTCTACGGCAATCTTCTGGAGCTCGTTGACTTTTATGGGATCCTGCACCATAAGCGAGCCCACAAGACCTTTGCGGATACTGTCCTCATGATAATCCGTTTCCGCTGTGCTCATAATCCGGTCGAATTCCTCTTTCGAAATCCGCCCGTCGGTCATCATTTCAATCAGTTCCTCGAACGGAACATCAAATCCGCCGACAATCGAAAGCGACTCCTGGTTCATCTGCCCGATTTTTTCGTCCAATGTCATTTCCGAAAGCAGCTCTTCAATCTTCTCTTTCTGCCTGGCTGTCAGATCTCTCATATCGTTCTCCTTCCGCCTGCCCAGTGGCACCCGCTAAAAATATACCTGTTCTTCATTTTAAAACGCACGTTATACACTCCAAATACGGAAAACGCAGACGAACCGGATATTTCACAGCATGCTTACAGTATTCATGTCATACGTACTCTCAAAATGCACCTGCCTGCAACACCGGTCACATCCTCCGTTACTTTCACAGTGTACCCGCCTGCACCGGTCACGTCACCCGTATAATTTACGATTAATCCGTCATTTATTTTCCTCTTGTCCAGAAAGAAAAATGATACAGGTCAAAATCCTGCGGTTCATATGAACCTCCCGAAAACAGTTTAAAAAATCCCGGAACCTTCAAAGTTCCGGGGCTTATCTTTATCGTGAGAGGAATCCGGTATAACCGGTCGACAGGTAAAATCATTCGCCTACATGAAGATATTTCTTTTTAAGTTCCGTCAGGTTTTCAACCGCTTTCTGCGTCACCGCCCCATTGCTGATTTCATTGCGGTGCTCCAGCTTGCCCGCATACCGCATGCGCGAACGTGCCTGCTGTTCTTCGGAAAATGTATAGACAGCCTTTCCGCCCCGGGCGCTGACATGGCCTTCAATTCCGCAGATCGCGCATTCAACAAGATCCGAGTCCGGATGTACGCGGAACATACTCTGGTGGCATACCGGGCAGGCTCCTGCGGATTCGCCTCTCCAGGCGGTCCGCCCTTCATCAGAATTTGCCGCAAGCGCATCGATAACGTGCTGCGCCATCGCATCCATCCGTTCCATCTCTTTCGGGACGCCCAGCACGTGCCGGACATTCATGGCCCCATAATACACATGCGTATCAATGACATCCACGCCGGTCGACATCATGCATTCGTACATCACCGGAATCGTCATAATCGTCCAGTTTTCCGTCCTCGCGCCGCCGACGCCGACAAGACACCCGATCCTGGGCTTGAAAATGTTGTCGTTTGGAATCAGGGCATCCGCTTTTCCCGAAGCAAGACGCTCCTTTTTGGCTTCCGTAAGAAATGCCAGATCATGGGACGGGCCGATCCGGTCACAGAAAGTCTTGAACGTTCCTGACGGGGAAGTTTCGTATACCGGCGAACCTACGATCACCGCATCCGCGGAATAAAAAGCTTCTTCCACAAAATGAAAATCGTCTTTCTGTACGCATTCGCCGTTGCTTCTTCCGGACATAATGCCGGCCACGCAGGCGCAGCAGCCCGTGCAGGGCCGAATATCCATATCATCCGGGCGCACAAACCGGATTTCATGCCCCGCTTCTTTGCATTTAAGTAAAATTTCTTTCAGCATAACATCCGTATTCGACATTTTCCGGCCGAAAGAAATCGCTGTAACTTTACTCATTGATTTGGCTTCCCTTCTTAATCACTCTGCAGCCTTTGCTGTTTTTCTTTTATCAAGATCCGCATAAATCACATCCATCCTCTTCTTATCGAGCTTATACCAGAAAAGGGGAATGACGGATAAAACGATGCAGATTGCCGGAAGCAGGTTGACGACCGCATTGATCCCGGTCTTTACTGCCTCTGTCTGATCGGCATTCGGGACATATCCGGAAGCGGCGAGAAGAAGCACGGTTACAGAACCGCCGACAGCCGTGGCCAGCTTGACGCCGAAGCTCATGTAAGAATACGTAACGCCTTCTTCGCGGATACCGTATTTCCAGTCGCCGTACTCAATGCAGTCGGACAGCATTCCGGTGCAGACATTTGCAGAAGAATTCCCGTATCCGATAATGGCGCTGACGATCAGAAGGAAGGTCATATTGGAGGTCGGGAACAGGAACATCAGGATGAAGCCGCCGACCATCAGGACATTCAGAAGAAGCAGCCAGTTTCTTTTGCCGAAGGTTTTCGTTCCCCATGGCATGCAGACGCAGCCAATCAGTTCAGTGACGGTCATGACCGTGAAAATCGGCGCGATTGCCGTAAAGGATCCGACGACATAAATGACATAATAGGTAAGCATGGACATACGGGCCATAACGGCGATTGCTCCGAGGAAAACGGCCCAGACCGTCATCATAAGGTATTTGTTGTGGCACAGAAGAAGCAGGGTCTTCCCGACAGATCTCTTTTCTCCTGAAGAGACCGGAGCATCGACACGGACAGTCTCTTTGCACTTTGCCGCGCAGAACCAGAAGCACGGAAGCATGACGACGGAGCAGACCACGGCAACCCAGAAATAGCCGGTCGCATTTGCTTTGTCGCTGCCGCTGAAATAAAGGATAGCCGGCATCGCGACAGCGGACAGGATCATTTTAATAACGGAAGCGCCCATCGCTCTTGCAGATGTATAGTTCATACGCACCTGTGAATCCCTGGCAATCAGGTTTACAATACTGCCGTAAGTAATGCAGACAGCGGTATAAGCCATTCCGGCGCCGACATAGCAGAGCAGGCAGACAACCACTTTCGTAACCCCCTGTACCGGAAAAACCGTGAAGGTCAGCACGTTGAAAATGGCAAGGAACGGCGGCGCGAACATGAGGTAGGGTCTGAATTTTCCCCATCTTGAATGAGTCTTATCCGCAATAACGCCCATCATCGGGTCATTGATGGCATCCCATACGCGTGCGATCAGAAGGATCAGGGACACAGCGCTTGCCGTAAGCCCGATGACGTCCGTATAAAAGATGGTCAGGTAGGTGTTGATCATGTACCAGGACAGCTGGGAGCCTACTTCCCCGAAGCTGTAAGCAAAAGCAATTCCTTTGTTCGTTTTTTCCGGTGCCGCCGCGCACTGCGCTGCCGGCTGCTGAACATTTACTGCATCCATGACATTCTCCTTTTCATTAAACCGCGTCTTTTGCACGTCCCGCTCACTTTTCACGAAGAGGCCGTGCCCGTTTCTTATGCTGTAATTATAGACAGTGCCATGTTTTTCTTCTATTTCAGGGGAATCCTCCTGCTTTTCATTTTTTGCGAAATAATTGTTCTTTAACCTGCGCGCAACAAACGCCTCCTGTTTTTTGCGCATTACGTTCCGTCTGCCGCAGGCGCCTTACCTTACGCCACGTCTGTCCGCGGGGGCCTTACTTCCAGTCGCGTGTCAGCTGAATAAAGCGAATCTCATTCGGCTTAAGCAGAGCTTCAAAATCCAGAATCCCGCTGATGGAGTCTTTCTCATGAAGACAGATTTCCGGAACCGAAACCTGCCGCAGATATTCGATGTCTTCTCTCGGAAGCTTTTCGGCGCACCCGAAATCAATCCATTTATGGAGAATACTGCCGCTTTTTTCATTCAGCACCTTCTGGTGTATTTTCCACATGCCGTCGCGCGTGCCGGTCTTAAGCTTAAACCGCAGGTGCAGCGGAGAGGCCTCTGAAAAAAGGCGGCTGAGTTCCTCCGGTCCGTAATAATTCTCTTCTTTCATATAGTACTGCATCTCCGGCCACTGCGTATTAAAACAGAGGATCCGTATATCCGAATCACTTTCAGAAGTGATAAGGGCATGCTCGTTCTGCGCGATCAAAAACCGCCCCATATCTTTCAGGAATTCAAAGGTATAGTACACCGGCTTGCAGATGCCGTCCCGGGTGACGATTCCGCTGCTGCCCGATAAAATACTGCTGGTATCCGAAAAAACATTTAAAAGATCCGATGCGCAGAAAATTCCCAGAGCATCCGTCTTCCTGTAATTTTTCACCGCATTCTCTAAGATCAGGGACGCACGGAAACAGCTGTCCTGGATATAGTTTCGGTTCGCTACGCTGCAGCCCCAGTCCGTTACACAGATTTTTCCCCGGAAGTGCTTCTCCTCCAGCACTTCAAGGACACTGTCCAGCTGCCGCGCGAAGAAATCCCGCTCCGTCGTCCTCTGGTAGATCTGGCCGAAGCCGTTAATTTCCTGCTTTTCCCCTGCACTGAATACATAGGGGAAAATCACGGTCGTAAAGATGTCCGGATTTCTCCGGTCATCAAGGAAGTTTTCGCACAGAAGCTCCAGAAGTTCCTTATCCTCCGTACCGATCAGCCCGGGTCCGGCCACCTTTGCGTCCGGGACATTGCTTTTTACGAGGTCATATCCCAGCTTCCATACCCTTCGGCTGCTATAGCGTTCATCGATATAATAAGGATTTTTATTCAGAAAATAAGCAAATTCAAAGACCCACTCCCCGACGACGGTCTCACCGTACCGGCTGCACAGATGTTTTAAAAAGGCATCCATCGCCTCTGTCCACAGCTGCTCACTTTGAAACTCAAGATTTTCCTCTTTACTGAAAATCCTGGTTTTTTCGCTGGCCATCGTCAGTGTCTGCCGCGGGCTCATATCAAAAAACAGTTTAAAATGGTGATCCACGCAAAAATCAAGGACTTCATCCAATTTTGCAAAATTTAGCTTCGTGCTGCGCCCGTTCCTCAGCATCAGCCGCTGATCAAAAACATTCCACAGCCGGATATATTCTGTATGCAGGCGATTGCAGATCTTGATAAGCTGGCTCTGAAGACTGGCCTGGGCAAGCGAATATACCGCGCCGACATTAAGGACTTTATTTTCCCATTTTCCGCCCTGCTGTGCCGCAGGAATGTCTCCCGTGACCCAGGTGATCTGCTTCTTTTTATTTTCCGAATCCTGCTGTTCACGGCTCAGGATCTCACGGATTTTCTCTTTTTCTTCTCCGGCTGCCGTATCTTTTTTAAGCCCGGCGCGCATTTTCGCCCGATATTCCGAAGGCGAATCGCCATAGACGGCTTTAAATTCCCGGTTCAGGGACGACTGGCTGGCAAATCCATTCTCCGCTGCAATCCTGCATACCGTTCCGCTGCCGCTGACCAGTTCCTCCGCGACACGTTCCAGACGGATCCGGTTCACATACTGCTTCAGATGTTCCCCTGTCGCTTTATAGAACATTCTTGATACCGCAGACTTGGACAAATACAGCCTGTCCGCAATATTCTGCAGATTAATGTCTCCGCTGCAATTTTCGTAAATGTATTCCATGATCAGGAAAATGCGCCTGTCCGCGTCATCTTTCGTATTAAAATTCTTTTTAATCTGCAGGCCTTCCGTAAGGCAGGAAAGAAGCAGGCAGTACGTGCCCAGCTCCTGATAGCCGTATTCTTCGCTGCTGTTTAAATGCAGAAGAAGAAAGTCCTGAAAAACCGTACGAAGCTTCCCGTGCACCTCTCCGTCATTCGGGATTTTTCCGGATTCAAAGAAAATCCTTCCTTTGCCCAGGGTGCTGCAGAGCGCAAAATAGTCAACCGACAGACGGCAGAGCAGTGTTTTCGGAGACAGCGAAAGGCTGTACGTTTCATTCATATTGATAACAGCCAGATCCTTCGCCTTAAGCTCAAACGGCTTTCCTTCAACAGCCGCGCTGCACTCCCCTTCCGCATCATAAAGAAGCAGCAGATTTGCCGCTTTCTTTTCTTTACAATTCTCCCGGACAACATCCACCGTATATTTTGCAAAATAACTCTGCACAGCCCTCTCCTTCCAAAATCCACGATACTCAAAAATCGGGAATGCATAAGCCACCCCCGATTCTTTCCAGAGCACGTTCTTTATACCATAAACCAAATCAGCCCGAATATCTTCGCGCGAAACGTCAGAGAAAACAGCCTATATAACACCGTATCGCCTCAGAAGCAGCCCCAGGTATTTCACAGCAATATTTTCTGAATATGTTCATGCGCGAAGCGCTGAAGAAAATATGCTGTGAAATACCTGCGGCGGAAACCTTCCGGATTCATCCGGCTCTATACCAGTTCTCCAAATCAAGAGCCATCGAAAAATCTTATTATAGTTTTATATTATATCATATCGCCCAGAAAACCACCGCAGATATCTTCGCGCGAAGCGCCGAAGATAGTGCTATAGAACACCGTACCGCCGGGGAAGCAGCCGCAGGTATTTCACAGCAATATTTTCCGAATATGTTTATGCGCGAAGCGCTGAGGAAAATATGCTGTGAAATACCTGCGGCGGAAACC
>DCDB01000025.1 GCA_002316215.1 Lachnospiraceae bacterium UBA1066
GAGCCTGCAAAAAGCAGAATCGTATAAGACGCTTGCAGAGCCTGCAAAAAGCAGGATCGCATAAGACGCTTGCAGAGCCTGCAAAAAGCAGGATCGCATAAGACGCTTGCAGAGCCTGCAAAGAGCGGTATCGCTTAAGCAGCGGGAACAATCAGAATAAATTTACAGGCAGCCCGTCTGCAGACATGTTTTTCAGGCCGTTTCGGCGGTTCATAAAAATATCTGCGGACGGACTGTTTTTATCCAAAAGGAGCGTGCGGCGGAGAAATCCGGCGCGTGTTTTCATATCACGGAAGTCGCAGACAGAACCTGCGAATTCCCATATCACGGAAGGCATGGAAATGGACTTATTTGAATATATGCAGAATAAAAATCTGGAAAATGAATCCCCTCTGGCAAGCCGTCTGCGTCCGCGTACGCTTGAGGAGGTAGTAGGGCAGCAGCATATCATCGGTAAAGGCAAGCTGCTTTACCGCGCCATTAAGGCGGACAAGCTGACTTCCGTCATTTTCTATGGACCTCCGGGAACAGGGAAAACAACGCTTGCAAAGGTGATTGCCAATACGACGCACGCGAATTTCCGTCAGCTGAATGCGACGACTTCGGGGAAAAAGGACATGGAGGAGGTCGTTGAAGAAGCTAAAAAGACGATCGGCGGCTTCGGACGGCGGACCATTCTTTTTATCGACGAAATCCACCGGTTTAATAAATCCCAGCAGGACTATCTTCTTCCGTTTGTCGAAGACGGAACAATAATCCTGATCGGCGCCACGACGGAAAATCCGTATTTCGAGGTGAATTCCGCACTGCTTTCGCGTTCGACGATTTTTGAACTGCATCCGCTGTCGAAAGAGGACATCGGAATTCTGCTTGATCGTGCAATGACGGATAAGGACCGCGGCCTCGGAAGCTATCACGCAGAGCTTGCGCCGGATGCCCGCGCTTTTTTGGCCGACCTTGCGGACGGTGATGCCCGGGCGGCTCTAAATGCCGTTGAACTGGCGGTGATGACGACCGAACCCGGGCCCGACGGCATGATCAGGATTGATCTGAATACAGCCTCGGACTGCATCCAGAAGCGGGCCGTACAATATGATAAAGACGGCGATCAGCACTACGATACGATCTCGGCATTTATAAAAAGCATGAGGGGTTCGGATCCGGACGCCGCGGTTTATTATCTGGCAAGGATGCTGACGGCAGGAGAGGACATCAAGTTCATTGCCCGCCGCATTATGATCTGTGCTTCCGAGGATGTCGGTATGGCGGATCCGATGGCGATTGTCGTTGCGACTTCCGTAAGCCTGGCGGTGGAACGCATCGGCCTTCCGGAAGCCCGTATCCTTCTATCGGAAGCTGCAGTCTATGTCGCTGCGGCGCCGAAAAGCAACGCTTCCTATCTGGCCGTCGGAAAGGCCCTGGAAAATGTACAGCGTGTAAAAGCGCAGGTGCCCGGACACCTTAAGAACATTCATGCAAATGGTGAGGGCGATGAGAAACAGGCGGTTGGTTATCGGTATGCGCACGATTTCCCGAACCACTGGGTTGACCAGCAGTATCTGCCGGATGCCGTAAAAGATGAGAAATTCTACGAGCCGACCGGCCTCGGCTATGAGAAAACTGTCATAGAGAATCTTAAGAAAATGAAAGACAGATGACTTACAGAAGTTTGTTCATGATATCCATGTAGATTTCCTGCGACTTCTCGGGCCAGTGTGAGCAGACTTTTTCTGCTTCTTCTTCTGTGGGAACGTTGATGGTCAGATCGATGACAGTTTCGCTGCCTTCCTGGACGCGGCAGTGTACGGCATATTCTTTGCTTTCCGTACGGTCATAATCGGCTCTTGTGCAGGATTCGTTCCTCATTTCAAAAGCATTGGCCTTCATATATTCATCAATATCGGCTTTGATCGCATCTGAAATAGAATTCCCGAAGTACTCGAGCGTCCGTTCGCCGTCCAGCGTTGCCTGATACTGAGAGGTATTGCGGATACGCTCGCTCGTGATCAGGTTGGCCTCCAGGAGATCGTTGACAGCTTCCTGCACGTGGAAATAGTCGGTATAATCTTTACCGACGATAAATTCCGTAATTTGTGCATTTGTCAGGGGGAAGGTTACCTTGCGAAGCATATATAAGATGATGAGTTTATAAAGCGTAAGTGCGTCCGACATATCGGCTCCTTTTTAGCGGAAGTTAAAATTCTGCGACAGTTCCTGCAAGGTGCAAATTACAGGATCGTCTTGTATGCAATTTCTTTGTGCATGTATCCGTAAATCTCTTCTCATAATAGCATCTGTGATTCCGGTCAACAAGATGGAAAGGAAAATTTTCTTCAGGGTTTCCGCCGCAGGTGTTTCATGGCGTATTTTCTTCAGGGAGTTTCCGCCGCAGATGTTTTATGACGTATTTTCTTCAGGGAGTTTCCGCCGCAGATGTTTCATGGCGTATTTTCTTCAGGGAGTTTCCGCCGCAGATGTTTTATGGCATATTTTCTTCAGGGAGTTTCCGCCGCAGATGTTTTATGGCATATTTTCTTCAG
>DCDB01000245.1 GCA_002316215.1 Lachnospiraceae bacterium UBA1066
GGCGGCGAAGGATTTGAGCAAGACAGGAGACTTAGACCTGGCGGCGAAGGATTTGAGCAAGACAGGAGACTTAGACCTGGCGGCGAAATGACAGAAGAGGAAGCCGGCCGCCGCGCATTTGGAAAATGAAGGGAACGGAAATGCCGCGCAGTCTTTCGGATGCGCGTGGAACAAGCTTCAAAACCTTTGAATTTGAATACAAAATTCGCGGACAGAACCGCAGACAAAACGGAAGAGAAGGTCTTTCGTAAAGAGAAAGAGAGGGTTTTAACATGAAGAACAGACATTTTAGGTCAATAGGGGCATTACTGATCGTCGTGGCGATGCTTGTGGGAATGATCGGGACTACTGGGGTGGTATGGGCTATAGGTATTGTATTAACATATGATTCAAATGATGGTGGTACGGCACCTGATGCTGTAACAATAGCAACTGCTTCAAACATTACACTTGCTGGCGTAGGTTCAATGACTAAAGAAGGCTATACATTCCAAGGATGGGCTACTACAAAAACAGCGACCGATGTCGAATATCATGCCGGAGATTCGTATAATTTGTCTGAGGCAAAAACTCTTTATGCAGTATGGAAAGCAAACATTGATCCTGAAGTAAAAAGAGAGACTGTAAAACTTCATAAATTTGTTGTTGCCGACCCGTCGGTCACACTTCCTGTTCAAAATTTTTCATATTCGATTGTAAAATATGGCCTGGGTGATGATGCTACAGAAGCTACTAAGGCCGAAATGCCGACTTTAACTATTACAAGTACATCTGCTACAACAAATGCTAATACAAAAGCAGACGGAGTTTATTATAGAAACGGACAGCATCATAATACGGCTGAGGCAGGCAATGCGCTTACCCTTACATTTACATATAATACTGATGCAACACAGCCTACAAAAGGTTACGATATTTCTTCTGCAACAGGCGTTAAATGGCCGCATGCGGGAGTTTATCGTTACATTGTGTCGGAGGTTGTACCAGACCCTAAGCCGGCTGACTGGACTTATAATACTGATTTTACAGAGGGAGATCCTGCCGCAGTCGAGAAAACAGGTGCATTGACCACAAAGCAAAATGCCTATGAAATTTTAGTTTATGTTGAAAATACCGACACAGGACTGGATGTTACTTACGTTGAAGTTGATTCGGTAACAGCTGATAGTTTGGCTGCACCAACCACTTTAGAAAATGTTGCTAAAGTAGACGCATCTGAGGGTAGTTCGACAAATACTGATGGAAGCAGTCTGGAATTTACAAACACATATGATCCCAAGGTTAATCTTGTAATAAGTAAAACCATAACCGGGAATGCCGCAGATATGACAAAGAGGTTTACTTATACAGTAACAAGCCTTAAGATCCCATCGGGAACAGGTAGTTATAAAGATATTACCAATGATGCGACAAACGGTTTTAATGCTGTTTCATCAAATGCTGAAGCTGGAAATCCTACTTCTGCTATAGGCGAAACTTCAACATTTACTCTTGGGAATAATGAAACATTTACAATAAAGGATCTTCCTGTTGGTACAACGTACACAATTACAGAAACAGGGGTTACTAATTACACAGCAACATATAAGGTTACCGAAAAAGGCGTTGCATTAACCGCAGAGACTGGTACAAAGAACGCGGCTGTTATGCCGGAAGGTACTATTAAGCTCGACGAATCAATAGTGAATACAACAAACGAAGATTTGCAGAATAAGGTTGATTATACCAACCGTTATGAAGTTTCCACCCCCACCGGCATTATCCTCTCGAACCTCCCGGCCTTCGCCGCCATTTTCTGCGCCCTCGGTCTTGCTGTGTTCGCACTGATTGCCCGCAGGAGAAGAAGCCGCTGAGCGGAAGTAAAAACCGGAAGATATAAGAATCAGCAGTAAGAATCAGAAATAAGAATCAGAAACAAGAACCTTAAAATAAGAGGCAATAACAAGAAGCAGAAACAAGGTGTAAGAATTTAAGAAATAAGAAATAAGCAGCAGTCAGCAGTCAGCAAGCACCAGTCAGTATTCACCGGAAGGATTGAGGCATGATGAAGAAGCAGGAGCAGGCAGCGGCGGTTCCGCGTGGGGCTGCCGGGGCCGGATCCGGAGATTTTCCGGAGTCGGCGGGGCACAGGCTCGGGCGGTACGCAATCCGCACGGGCGACGTGCTGCTGAATATCGTGATCGCTCTCGTCGTGATCGTGATGCTGCTCTATGCGACTTACAGTATCTGGGACAATTACCGCATCATTCACAGCGCGGACGCGGCGCAGTTCACCAAGTACTCGCCGGCCGTCGATCCGCTGACATTTCAGGACTTTGCGGCGGCCAACCCGGACGTGATCGGCTGGCTGACGGTTCCGGATACGCAGATCGACTACCCGCTCGTGCAGGGGACGGACGAGATGTATTATCTTTCGCACGATGCTCTGGGAAATGAAAGTATGACGGGATCGCTGTTCCTGACGAAGGAAAATGCCCCTGATTTTTCGGGCTTTAATTCTATCATTTACGGCCACCATATGGTCGCGGAGAAAATGTTCGGAGACCTCGACCTCTTCAAGGACGAGACATTTTTCAACGGACATCTGACGGCAAAGATTTACTATGACGCAAGTCGCAAGGCGGGAGCGGGATATTCGGCCGGCGGCAGCTGGGCATGGCACGACGTGTTCCTGACAGCGCTGGTGTCGGCGGATGCGTACGACGGCAGCTGGTACACGCCGGGCGTCACGGACGAGGCGGCGCGCCAGTCATTTCTCGACAGGATGAAGACGGATTCGGTCTACTACCGCGAAATCGGCCTGACGACCGGAGACCACCTGATCGAAATGAGCACCTGCGTATCGCAGGAAACCAACGGAAGAAT
>DCDB01000120.1 GCA_002316215.1 Lachnospiraceae bacterium UBA1066
ATTAATTTATGTTCTACTAGTTGTCATTTATCATGTAATCTACATATTTAACGGAGTACAGCCATACGGTGTAATTGGCCCTTTCAATGATGTTCAGTATCAGGACAGCATCCAGTATTTGCTGTATCCATGGTTCATGGTGCTTTTATTTGTAGTATCCGGAATGACATCAAGATATTACCTGGAACGGCATACGGATAAGGAGTTCATAAAGAGCAGAACAAGAAAGCTCCTTGTTCCTGGAACTGCCGGTGTGTTGGTCTTCGGATGGCTCCAGGGATATTATAATATGCAGATCAGCAATGCTTTCGAAACTTTGAACCTTGAGACAATGCCAAAACCGATACTGTTTCTTGTCATGGCGTTATCCGGAACCGGTGTGCTGTGGTTCGTGCAGATTCTCTGGGCTTTTTCAATGCTGCTGGTGCTTTTGCGCAGGATAGAGAAAGACATGCTATATAAAGCCGGTGCAAAATGCGGAATTGTCGTTCTGCTGCTTTTCGGAATTCTTATATATCTGTCGGCTCAAGTGCTGAATACACCGATGATCACGGTTTACCGCTTTGGGATTTACGGACTTTCCTACTTCATCGGCTACTTTGTTCTTGCTCATGAAGAAGTCACAGACCGTCTTGCAAAATTTTGGCTGCCGCTTCTTTTCTGCGCGATTGGTGTCGGAATTGCCTATACAGGGATTTACTTCGGAGAAAATTATGCAGTGGAGCCTTTCATCAATAATGTGTTGGCTTGTACGTATGCCTGGCTGATGACGCTTGCAGTGATCGCATCCATGAAAAGGTTTGCGGATAAAGAGACAGCGGTAACAAAATGGATGTCAAAAGAATGCTGGGGACTCTATGTTTTCCATTATTTTCCGCTTTCAATGACAGCATGGTACCTTCATCTGTATGCACCGGAGATGCCTGGCGTATTTCACTATCTGCTTACCGGAATAGCGGGTTTTGCTGGAGCAATCCTGCTTTACGAAATCATAAGCCGTATTCCGGTACTCAGGTGGTGCGTGTTGGGAATTAAGAAGGAGAGGACTAATGTTTAAGGATAATCTTTTATTCCTTCGTAAGATGAAGAAAATGAGCCAGGAGGATCTTGCAGAGAAGCTTGATATAACCAGACAGACATTGTCAAAATGGGAAACAGGCGAATCTGTCCCTGATATAGAAAAGAGCAAGCTGCTCGCAGACATTTTTGACGTTTCGCTGGATAATCTGGTAAGCTATGATTCATCTGTGGAGGGACTGCCAATGCCGCCAAAGGGAAAGCATATTTTCGGTCTGGTCAAGGTCGGGGATAAAGGGCAGATAGTGATTCCGGCGAAGGCAAGGAAGATTTTCAGAATTTTCCCGGGAGACGAGTTCATCATGCTTGGCGATGAGATGTCTGGCCTGGCACTCATAAAATCAGAGGATTTCCTAAAATTTGCAGAGCAAGTTCGGTAGGGAATATCATATCAGACGGCTTGTCCGCGTGAGCTCTGTCCATGTTATTCCGGAGATGCCGAAAGGTACGCTGGTACAGGAAGGAAATGAGCTTTCGCCCAAGTCTGTCTATGGGGATATACTAAGACAAAAGCAGAAGCAGTGCAGGCGGTGCCGGATGCAGCTGACGGCAGCCTTCCGGATAAAGGCGCCTTTTATTTTCTATGTTCTGATATAAACTGTTTTTGATTACATAAACGTGTGTAAGAAAGCATGCCCGTGAAGACCTTGATAGAGCGTTCAATTTTCCGTTAATAATTCATAAACAATTCTCAAATTATTTGCGAACAAATGATATCTATACTATACTTGCAAATAATAAAGAAGGCGGATAATGCGGAGGATAAGATGGCTAAAATCCTGGTTGTAGAGGATGATATCAAGCTGAATCAGGTTGTCTGTACCTATCTGAATGACAGCGGGTTTCAGACAAAAGGGTGTCTGAATGCGAATGATGCCTACGACGAAATGTATAACAACCTCTATGATCTGATTATATCGGATATCATGATGCCGGTTGTGGATGGCTTTGAGTTTGCTGAAACCATCCGCCGCATCAACAAGCATATTCCGATACTCTTTATGTCCGCCAGGGAAGATTTGACTTCCAAGCAAAAAGGTTTCCTGATAGGTATTGATGATTATATGGTAAAACCGGTCGAGCTCGGTGAATTGCTGCTGAGGGTTCGGGCTCTGCTCCGCAGGGCCAATATCGAAACAGACCGGAAACTTGTAGTTGGCAATCTGGAGATGGATGCTGATGGAATGACCGCTGAGATCGATGGCGCCGATATACCGGTTACGACAAGGGAGTTCAATATTCTTTTTAAATTGCTGTCTTATCCGAAAAAGACATTTTCCAGGGCACAGCTGATGGATGAATTCTGGGGCATTGATTCAGAAACAAGCTTTCGCGCCGTCGATGTTTATATAACAAAGCTTCGCGATAAATTTTGTGACTGCAGCGGATTTCAGATTATAACTGTCCGCGGGCTCGGCTATAAGGCGGTTCTTCTATGAACAAACCTCAGATGAAGGATGGCATGAAGGTCAGACAGTCGCGATTCCCTGTTTCTTTGTTTTTTGTTCTGCTGGGAGTTCTCTTGCTGATGTCGGGTATACACATCGGGCTGGTGGTCCTGATGAATACTTACAGTTTACCAATCTGGGTGCAGACGGCCGTACCCATAGCTTATTGGGCAGCTGCCGCATTCGGGCTTACGTGTTATACAAAGTGGCGTATGAAAAAGTCTTATGACGAACCGATGCAGATACTGGCAGACGCTACGGCACAGGTTGCACAGGGTGACTTCTCCGTCTACATCCCACCTTATCATACAGCGGATAAACTGGATTATCTTGATGTTATGCTTTCTGATTTCGATAAAATGGTTGCGGAACTGGGAAGCATCGAGACCCTGAAGACGGATTTTTTTTCCAACGTATCGCATGAGATCAAGACGCCTCTTGCCATCATTCAGAACAATGCAGAACTTTTGGACATGGAATATTCCGACACGGATAAAGAAAAGATCCGGATCCAGGCAATTCTGCAGGCGACGCATCGATTAAACGGTCTCATTACAAACATGCTGAAATTAAATAAACTGGAAAAGCAGACAATCAAACCGATGCCTCAGAGATATGATCTGTGCGCGCAGCTTTGTGAATGTGCATTGTCATTCGAAACTCAGTGGGAAAAAAAGAATATCGATTTTGAAGCGGATGTGGAAGACAGGGTCCTTATCTATGCGGATGAAGACCTTATGGAACTGGTCTGGAACAACCTGATTTCCAACGCCATTAAGTTTACAAAGCCGGGCGGCAGGATAAGGCTGAAAGAAAGGACAGAGCCGGATCATATCCGGGTTGAGATTTCGGACAGCGGCTGCGGCATGGATGAAGACACAGTCAGGCACATTTTCGATAAATTTTATCAAGGGGATACTTCCCATTCAACGGAGGGAAACGGACTTGGACTTGCTCTTGTCCGGCGGATCCTGGAACTGACGGAGGCGTCCATCCATGTCGAAAGCATTTTGGGTAAAGGATCTGTATTCACGGTATCCATTCCGGTCATTCGGGGAGTAAAAACAGATGAATGAAACTGGCAAAGATGCAGGGAATTTCATAGGTTACGAATATAAAGAAGTGACTGTGCCGAATCAGCAGGCAGCGCTCTATATGGATGCTTATGAAAATTTCGGCTGGAAAAATGATGAACGTTTCCCGGAGGCAGGAAACAAGCCGACTGTATCCCTTCATCTCCGCAGAAACCGGAAGATCGTAAACAGGATGGAACTGACCAGGCTGCAGAGGAATTTTGAAGGCAGTATGCATGAAATAGAACTGTTGGAGAAATCCAGGACTTCGATGCCGTGTGCAGCAGCTCTGGCCGTAGGTCTGGCCGGTACTGTTTTTATAACAGGCGCCGTATTTTCAGCGGTTGCAGCTCCGCCTCGTATTTTGCTATGTATCCTGCTTGCCATTCCGGGATTCACCGGCTGGGTTCTGCCGTATTTCTTATTCAAAAAGCTGGTTAGGAAGAGGAATGATATCGTCAATCCGCTCATTGAACAGAAATATGATGAAATCAGTGAGTTGTGCAGGAAAGGCAGCAATCTGCTGTAACGATTTGAAGGAAAATTTGCAGTGTGCAGTTCCCCGACGGGAGCTGCTTTTTTTTACTTCCGGTGTCCAATTAATAATTTGCAAATATTACTGAAGCATTTCTCAAACACCGGAGAACTATTTTATTTGCATAACAATTAACTTATCCATTTGTCAAATGGTGAAGGAGGCAAGGAGAACAGTTGAGTCCTATGCGGAGGTGAAAATGGCCGATTCCAAGCTGATCGGGACAAATGAAAAAATAGCAAGGCATTTTACAGGAGGATTCAGAAAAACGAGTGAAGCAGCGGCTGGCGTATATAAAAAACAGAGAATGCTTTCGCGTGCCGCTGTCTTGCCAGGGACGGGAAAAGTATTTACGAAGCCAAAGAAAGAATATTGAAGAATGACAATAAGGAGAGACTATGAATAAAGTATGCGTGATTACAGGGGGAAGCAGCGGTATGGGATTCGAAACGGCAAAGATTCTGGCTGAGGACGGGTGGAAGCTCATCCTCGTCGGAAGAAATCAGGATAAACTCAGGAAGGCCGTCGGAGAAGTCATAAAAATGGGAGGAGATGCAGTACCGTTCGCATGTGACGTGGCTGATCGGGAAAGTGTCTTTGTCCTTGCGGAATTTGCCCGGAACTGCGGTGATGTCAAAGCTGTTATTCATGCAGCAGGCCTTTCACCTCATATGGGAGATGCCGAAGGGATCATGAAGGGGAATGCGCTGGGAACGATTAACGTGAACGATGCTTTTTATGGATCTATATCACCAGGCGGATGCCTCATTGATACCGCATCCATGTCCGCCTATCTCGCGCCGGGTTTTATCATGCCGGTGAACGGCTACCGTCTTTGCCGTGTAAATATGGATAAATTCTACCGCAGAATGATGAGATGTGTTAATGTGTTTCCGCAAAAAGCCAGGGCTGGCGTTGCTTACAGTATCAGTAAGCATTTTGTGATCTGGTATGCAAAGACAGATGCGGAAAGATTCGGAAAGAAAGGCGTGCGGGTTTTAAGCGTGACTCCGGGGAATTTTGATACGCCGATGGGAAGACTCGAAGAAGCAGAGGCTGCCGGTTATGTTTCCTGTAATGCGATCATGAGATTCGGAAGGCCGGAAGAAATTGCACGGCTCTATGCCAGCCTGATCGATGAAAGGCTTGGATATCTTACGGGAACGGATATCCTGTGCGATGGCGGATGCATTGCCGGCGGGGCAAGCGCATTGCACAGGAAAAAGACGGCAGGAGAAACGCCGGATACGGAAATAGATTTGATGGATAAGGCTATGATGAGAGCCTGAGCAGAATTGAATATAAAGGAGAAAAAACATGAAAAACATGAAAAACATGAAAAACAGTACGATCTATTTATTGACAGGGGCGGCCGGATTTCTTGGAAGCCATATCTGCGGCGAATTGCTGGAACGCGGGGAAAAGGTAAGGGCACTGGTTCTGAAAGGGGATCCGGCCGTGAAATATGTCCCCTCATCTGTTGATATTGTTGAAGGAGACCTGTGCAGCAAAGAAAGCCTGCAGCCTTTCTTTAAGATACCTGATGGGATGGAAAGTATCGTCATTCACTGTGCAAGCATGGTGACCGTCAATCCGGATTACAGCCAGAAACTGATGGATATCAACGTCGGCGGAACGAAGAACATGATTGAATGCTGCCTGGAACACAGTGAATGCAGAAAGATGATCTACGTCAGCAGCACAGGAGCCATTCCGGAACTTCCGAAAGGGCAGAAGATCCGTGAAGTCTCATCTTTTGATCCGAAACGGGTTGTCGGATGCTACAGTCAGTCGAAAGCCATGGCCACGCAGGCGGTGCTGGACGCTGTGAGGGATAAAGGGCTCAATGCCTGCATCGTTCATCCGAGCGGCATTCTGGGCCCGGAAGATTATGCTGTCAGTGAGACGACCGGCACCATAATCCGTATTATGAATGGGGAAATGCCTGTCGGCATGCGGGGCTCGTTTAATCTGTGCGACGTCAGGGATCTTGCCTATGGCTGTGTTATGGCAGCTGACAAAGGGAAAAAAGGAGAGTGCTATATCCTGGGGAATAAGGAGGTAACATTAAAGGAAGTATGCAATATCCTTAGTTCCGGAAGCGGGTGCAGGAAACCCGGATTTTATCTCCCGCTGCCCGTTGCGAATCTAATGGCGAAATCCATGGAAAAGAAAGCAAAGAAAAAGGGCGGGAAGCCGATGATGACGACATTTGCCGTTTATAACCTGGCCAGGAACAATACGTTCGACTATTCCAAAGCGGAAAAGGAATTGGGTTACCGCACAAGACCTTATGCAGAAACATTAAATGATATGGTCAGGTGGCTTGTAAATGAAGGAAAAATACAAATTACGGCTAAACCGGAATTGAAATACGCATGAGAAGCTATCGAAACAAACTGGAATTGAGCGAGCTCTTTTGCGAGCGATGCATCTTGTCCGCCGGACAGGATGATGGAGTCAGATAAACATGAATTGAGCGAGCTCTTTAGAGCGAGGGATGCTTCTTGACCGATAGGTCAAGAAGATGGAACTTGTAGAACTCGAAAAATACGGAATTTTCCGCCGCAGGCAGTCCATGGCATATTTTCTTCAGCGCTTCGCGCAAAACATATTCAGAAAATATTGCCATGGACTGGCTGCGGCTGCTTCCGGGGCTTTATCAAGAAAGCAGGTTTTACGGATAGCCCGATACGCTGGAGCTCTGGCGGAAGTCGCTTTTACCCGTAAGAGGAAAAGAAATCAAAATTTTCCGCCAC
>DCDB01000297.1 GCA_002316215.1 Lachnospiraceae bacterium UBA1066
GTGCGAGGGAGATCGGCCGGAAGACCGGAATAGCCACAAAGGTTGCCGGGATCAGGCGTGATCTCGGCAATATATTCCGATTTACTGAAGTGAAAGCGTGCTTGAAATAATCAATATTCCGGATAGGCAGGAGTCCATTTGTAAGATTTGACACAAGCCTCCGGATCTGTAAACTCTCTGCGGTTCAGTCCTTCTGCGGCAGCTTCACCGGCAACTGCAGCGGCAACCGTTTCTGAGAATTCTGTCAGTCTGGAAACCGGCGGAAGAACTGCGGCTCCCGGAGTACCTGCATCCACGATGCCGCCGATGGAATGGGCAGCGACTGAAATCATTGGATCCGTCAGCAGTCTGGACTCTGAGGCGATTACGCCAAGCCCGATGCCGGGATAAATGAGCGCATTATTGGCCTGTCCTATTTCATAGGTCGTTCCGTTATATTCAACCGGAGCGGAAGGAATCCCCGTAGCGATAAGCGCCCGGCCATCCGTCCAGCGGATGAGATCTTTGGCTGTTGCCTCTGCAAGCTCCGTGGGATTGCTGAGAGGGAAGATAATCGGATGCCCGGTATGCGCTGCCATTTCCCTTACTATTTTTTCCGTAAAGGTTCCGCCCTGCGTAGAAGTGCCGACGAGGATTGAAGGATGGATTTCAGCAACGGCAGCTTCTAACGTTGTCAGTTTATCTGCATTTGAAAATTCATTCCTGTTCCTTGCGAAAGGCTTCTGTTCAGGCGTCAGATCTTTCATATCATCGAAAAGAAGTCCCTGCTTATTAACCAGATAGAACCGTTTCTTTGCCTCACTTTCCGTCAGGCCCTGATCGAGCATTTCCTGGCAGATTCTCTTAACAATACCGCAGCCGGCTGTTCCGGCGCCAAAGCACATGTACCTTTGCTCAGACAGTTTTTCATGAGATATTTTCAGAGCGCCGAGGATGCCTGCAAGAGTGATGATGCCGGTACCTTCGATATCATCATTGAAGACAGGGTACTTCCTGACATATTTATTCAGAATGTTTGCGGCATTGTCTCTTCCAAAGTCCTCAAAGTGAAGATAGAGATGCGGAAACATTTTTTCAACCAGTTCTACAAACTGATCCACATAATTATAGTAAGCTTCGCCCTTGATCCGGCTGTGGTGCAGACCGAGGTAAAGCGGGTCGTCAATCAGGCTCTGCCTTGCAGTACCGGAATCAAGGACGACAGGAAGCACTTTTGCGGGGTCGATTCCGGCGGCAGCCGTATAGACCATCAGCTTTCCTGTTGAGATACTGACGCCATTGGTTCCCCAGTCTCCGATCCCAAGAATTGCTTCCGCATCGGTGACTACGATAAGTTCAATCGATCTGCCTTCGACAGCATTTCGGATTGATTCTTCCATCCGTTCAGGATGATCAATGGTAAGATACGCGGCATTTTGCGGCGTGATAAAAAATTCGCTGTAGCTGCGGATGCTCTCCGCAATACCCGGATCATAAACAACGGGCATAAATTCATTGACGTGCTGCGAGAAAAGATAGTAGAACAGCGTCCTGTTGCGGCTGAAGAGGTTCATTAAATAGTGCCGTTTTTCACTGACGCCGGATTTCTGCTCAACATTTTCATATGCCTGCCGCGCCTGCTGTTCCAGTGTCTGGACAGCCGGAGGGAGAATACCCGTGAGCCCGTATTTTTTCCGCTCTTCTTCTGTAAAGGCAGTTCCTTTGTTTAAGAATGGATCGTTCAGCAGCTCATAACCGGATTTCATAATTCAAAGCCTCCTCTTTTGACGCTCATATAGTGGATTCATCTTGATTTCTTAATTTCCAAGGAAAATATAGATCAAATCACAAGATTTGTGAAATACTTTGTTGTTTTTGACCAAAACTTTTTGTTATAATAAATTCACGAACAGTCAGTCGGACACGGTTTGATAATCGTTTACAGCAGATGAGGGAACAACGATGACACTGATGCAGATCGAATACTATGTTGCCGTGTGTAAGTATCGTAACTTTACAAAAGCAGCGGGAGAATTGCATATTTCCCAGCCCGGCATTTCAAAATCCATGCGGGAACTGGAAGAAGAATGCGGAGTTGCCCTGTTTGAACGTAATCATAACAATATTGTCATTACCAAAGAAGGAGAGATTCTTCTGGAAAGCGCTCAAAAGTTTTTGGAACATTTCAATGAGTTCGATAGGATTGCGCACTCTCTTGACTGCGGTAAATCCATTTTGAAAATCGGTGTTGTTCCCATGTGCGGCAATACGGTATTTCCGTGTCTGCATCGGGATTTTCTTGAGGCTTTTCCTGATATTCAAATAAAAACGATTGAAGAGACGGCATCCGTTCTGTATGACCTGCTCGATCAGCATGAGATTGATTTTGCTCTTTGCGTCACCAATCATCTTCCGGACGAGCATTACAGATACTACATTTTGAAAAAAAGCTGTCTGGAACTCTTTGTTCCTAAGAACAGCCCTCTTTCCGGAAGAGGAACGGTTGATATCTGTGAGCTGGAAAATGTCCCCCTGGTTTTATTCTCGGATCATTTTGGCCAGACAAAATATATACGCCGTGTGTTCAGTCTCAATGGCGTTCAACCGATGATCCTGCACCAGACAAACCAGGCATTTACCATTCTTGAATATATCAGATCTCAAGTTGCTTCAGGCTTTCTTTCGGAAGAGTTTGCAGCAGAGGAGGCCGATCTTGTTCCGGTCCGTATCGCACAGTTCTCGGCGGCCTATGTTAATCTTGTATGGGCACAGGATGAATCGGGATATCCTTCGATGCGTAAATTTATCCAGTTTGTAAAAACTAAGTATCCGGCAAAATGAGGTTTCAGGGAGGCTGAATGCATATCTTGAAAAGAAGAAGTTACAAAACGGAATCAGGGAATATCATTTATTGGACAAATGATATAACAAAAGACCGAATCACGCTGGTGTTTTTACCCGGACTTACAGCTACGCATATCCTTTTTAACAAGCAGCTTGCCTTTTTTGATGATAAATTTAATTGTCTTGTGTGGGATGCACCGGGGCATGGCGAATCAACCCCCTTTGAACTTAAGTTTACCATGGAGGACATGGCAGTGTTTCTTCATGATATTTTTGAACTTGAGCACATTGAACATCCGGTGCTGATCGGACAATCCATGGGCGGATATGTATCTCAAATGTATATGGAATTATATCCGGGAAGCGCAGCGGGTTTTATATCCATTGATTCCTGCTCGCTCAAAAGGAAATATGTGACGGCATTTGACATCTGGGCTCTTCGAAGGACGGAACCTTTATATAGAATATATCCGTGGAAAGCGCTTATGAAGGCCGGAATTAAAGGCTGTGCAGAAACAGAATACGGAAGAAGACTGATGTATAAAATGTTAAAAACCTGGGACCGCGACTGGTACTGCAAGGTTGCCGGACACGGTTTTAAAATGCTGGCGGAAAGTCTGGATTCGGACAGAGAATTTGCCATCCGCTGTCCGGCGATTCTGATATGCGGTGCCAGAGATCAGGCCGGCTCGGCAAAAAGGTATAATAAAAAGTGGGCGGCAGGCGAAAACCTGCCCATATACTGGATCCGCGATGCGGGCCATAACTCCAATACCGATCGACCGGATGAAGTCAATAAAATCATTGAAGAATTTGTAGACGATAAACTGGAATTGAGCGAGCTCTTTAGAGCGAGAGATGTTTCTTGACCGATAGGTCAAGAAGATGGAGCTTGTAGAACTCGAAAAATACGGAATTTCCGCCGCAGGCAGTCCATGGCATATTTTCTTCAGCGCTTCGCGCAAAACATATTCAGAAAATATTGCCATGGACTGGCTGCGGCTGCTTCCGGGGCTTTATCAAGAAAGCAGGTTTTACGGATAGCCCGATACGCTGGAGCTCTGGCGGAAGTCGCTTTTACCCGTAAGAGGAAAAGAAATCAAAATTTTCCGCCAC
>DCDB01000052.1 GCA_002316215.1 Lachnospiraceae bacterium UBA1066
CAGCAGCGGGTGGCGATCGCCCGGGCAATCGCCAAAAATCCGAAGCTTCTTCTTTGCGATGAGCCCACAGGCGCTCTCGATTACGCCACAGGCAAGTCGATTCTTAAGCTTCTTCAGGATACCTGCCGGGATCAGGGCAAGACGGTGATTGTAATTACGCACAATACGGCAATTACACCGATGGCCGACCGCGTCATACATATAAAAAACGGAAAAGCAGCATTAATTGAAACCAACAGCAAGCCTTCTTCCGTGGACACAATCGAGTGGTGACTTATTAACGGAAAAACCAGAAGAACCCATGGGAGAAAATGATGCTCAGGAGAGAGTTCCTTCGATCGGTGGCGGAAACCAGGACGAGATTTATTTCGATCCTGCTGATTGTCATGCTCGGAGTGGCTTTTTTCTCGGGCGTGCGGGCTTCAGGCCCGGATATGAAGCTTTCTGCGGATGCGTATTATGATGCGCAGAACCTGCAGGATATCCGTATCCTCTCTACCCTTGGGCTTACGGAGGATGACATTTCAGCTATACGGGCTGTTAAAGGCGTAAAAGAGGTCGAGCCGGGCTATAGCTGCGACGTTTTCGCGGAGTCCGAAGAATCACAGCTGATTCTGCGCTTTATGTCGCTTCCGAAAAGTATAAGCTGCGTGACTGTGGAATCCGGGAGGCTTCCGCAGACGGACGGAGAATGCGCCGTTGACACGAACTTTGCTAAAAAATCAGGCTGGGAGATCGGTGATTCCTTCAAAATCACAGCTCCGAAGGATAAAGAACTTTCTGATGAACTCAGCACGGATACTTATACGATCGTAGGAACCTGCAGCACCCCTCTTTTTCTCAGCCTGGAACGGGGAAGCAGTACGATAGGATCAGGCAATCTCAATTCTTATGTTTATGTTCCGTCTTCTTCATTTACCATGGATGTCTATACACAGGCGACGATCACGGCGGAAGGCGCGCAGGAACTTTTATGCTATTCGGATGCTTATGACGATTTGATTTCCGATGAAGAAGACGAGATAGGAAAGATAGACGATTCCCGCTGCAATATCCGTTTTGCAGAGGTTAAGGCGGACGGGCAGGCGAAAATCGATGATGCCAGAAAGCAGATTGAGGATGCCAAAGCCGAGCTTTCAGATGCAAAAAAGAAGCTGGAAGACGCCAAGCAGAAAATTTCTGATGCCAAAACGGAAATTGCCGATAAGGAAAAGGAACTGGCAGACGGAGAACAGAAGATTGAGGACAGCCAGAAGGAACTTGATGACGGCAGGAAAAAGCTCGAGGACGGCTATGAAAGTTACAATTCAGCTGTTACGGAACTTAATTCAAAAATCGATACCTTAAATGATGGAAATGCGGCGCTTCAGGATGCCGTCAACCAGTATAATGACGGAGAAATGCAATATGCCGCAGGACTGTCGGAGTATCAGGCGGGGCTTGATGCTTTTAACAGCCAGAACGGCGATGCAAATATCACGGCTCTTGAGGCAGGTCTTACAGATGCAGATTCCGGGCTTGCGCAGGTGCAGGACGGTCTTGCTTCGGCAAAGACCGCTTATGAGGCAGCCAAAGCAGCGGGCGCAGATGCAGAAGTCCTTAAAGGGGCGGAAGCAAAGATTACGGAGCTGACTGCCAAAGAAGAAACTCTTAAAGCGCAAATATCCACAATGGAGACACAGCTTGCGGCTCTTAAAGAAGCAAAGTCAAAGCTCGAAAGCGCAAAAGCGACTTTAGATGAGACAAGGGCTTCTCTTGATGCGGCATCTGCTGAAATTGACGAAAAGAAAGCAGAAATAAGCGATGCCCAGGCTCAGATCGAAGCCGCTAAGGAACAGCTTAAGGAAAGCCTTGATACTTTGGATGCAAATAAAGAAAAGCTGGAGAGCGGACAGGCGGAGCTTGATGAAGCAAAGCAAAAAGCCGAAGACGGAAGAAAGCAGCTTGATGACGCGGAAGAGGAACTTGCCGGCCATGAAAAAGAATTAGAGGATGCGCAGGCGGAATACGATTCTAAAGCAGCGGATGCGGAAGACAAGATTGCCGAAAATGAATCCAAGGTCGATGACGCCCAGAAAGATCTGGACGATCTTGAGAAGCCGACGTGGTATGTCCTGAACCGGAAGACACTGACCTCCTACGTGGAATACGGCCAGAATACGGACAGAATTGTAGCAATCGGCAATGTCTTTCCGGTTATTTTTTTCCTTGTTGCGGCACTGATCTGCCTTACAACAATGACGCGGATGGTGGAAGAAAACCGCACACAGATCGGGACACTTAAGGCGCTTGGCTATAAGGGCCGTACCATTGCGGCGAAATACATTTTCTATGCGCTTTTGGCAACTGTCATAGGAAGCATAGCCGGCTTTATCGCCGGTGAAAATATCCTGCCTTACTTTATTATTACAGCATATAAGATCCTTTACGATAACCTTCCGGAAATCCTGACGCCTCTCCATATGTCGCTCTCCCTGTCGGCTACGGCCGCAGCCATCGGGACTACGACCATTGCCGCGGCAGTGGCATGCTTAAGTGAAGCAAGAGCTGTACCGGCGGACCTGATGCGTCCGGCTGCGCCGCCTTCGGGGAAGAGAATCTTTCTTGAGAAGATGGGCTTTCTGTGGAAGAGACTGAATTTTTCAAATAAAGCTACCTTCCGCAACCTTTTCCGCTATAAAAAAAGGTTTTTCATGACGGTACTCGGAATCGGCGGATGCATGGGGATACTTCTGACAGGGTTCGGATTGAAGGATTCCATTATGGCAATCGGTACAATCCAGTTCGGAAAGATCGATTTCCATGACGCCGACGTCATGTATGACGATGGTATTGACGATGAGGCAAAAAAAGCAATCTTTGACAATGTAAGAAGTGATACGGACACTGAAAAGTCGGTTCAGGCCATGACTGTATCGATGGATGTCCAGGCGGAAGATTCCGATACAAAAAGGTCGGCCTATATTTTAAGCCCTTCCGATACGGAAGGATTTTCAGAATTTGTATCTATGCATTCGAGGCTTAAAAATGAACAATATAGTCTATCGGATGACGGAGTTGTCCTGACAGAAAAGATTGCCAGCCTCATGAATGTCAAGGCAGGGGATTCATTCTACATCTATAAATCCGATACGGAAAAGTATGAGGTAAAGGTCAGCGCTGTCATGGAAAATTATTTTTTCCATTATGTTTATATGAGCCCTGTCTACTATCAGAAAGTATTCGGAGAGGGTCCGGAATATAATGAAGTCATGGTAAAATTAAAGGACGTTTCCACGGAAGCGGAGGACTCGTTCCGGTCGCGGATGACTCAAAGCGGCGATGTGTCCGGTGTCAATTTTACAACTTCAATGGCCGAACGTATTGCGAATATGCTTCACAGCATGGATGCCATTATTTATGTGATTGTTATTGCAGCCGGGGCGCTTGCTTTTATTGTCCTCTATAATCTCAATAATATCAATGTTGAAGAAAGGAAACGGGAGCTTGCGACACTGAAGGTTTTAGGATTTTTTAATGGCGAGATATCGCAGTATGTACTCCGGGAAAATATCTGGCTGACGCTGATCGGCTGTCTTGCCGGAATTCTGATCGGAATCCCGCTCCATTATTTTGTTATAAAGACGGCGGAAATCGAGATCATGATGTTTGGAAGAAATATCGAGCCGGCAAGCTTTCTCATCAGCATAGGGCTCACTTTCATTTTCTCGACCATTGTCAACGTCGTTATGCATTTCAGCCTTAAGAAGATTGATATGGTGGAATCGCTCAAATCTATTGAATAATCTGCTGAATTTTGATATAATTTCACCAAAATAATTAAAAGGGGAAGTTTATGAATGTCGGAATCATTGCCCATAACAGTAAAAAGACTCTAATAGAAGATTTCTGCATAGCATATAAGGGAATATTGTCCAAACATGATATCTATGCTACCGGAACAACCGGACGCCGTATCGAAGAAGTAACAAGCCTTCATGTGCACAAATTCCTTCCGGGTTCCATCGGAGGGGACAAGCAGTTCACGGAAATGATTGAACGCGGAGCTATGGACATGGTGATTTTCTTTTACAATCCTTCGATGATCGATCCTAAGGATCCGGATGTCGGAACGATTGTTACTGCATGCGACCAGAACACAATCCCGATTGCGACGAACATTGCGACGGCTGAACTGCTCATCTTAGGGCTCGGCAGGGGAGATCTGGACTGGCGCGACAGCATGAAAAGCAGTGATGAATTATGAGGGTCATTGCCGGAAGTGCGCGTTCCATGCCGCTTCGGACAGTTAAAGGCCTTGAGGTGAGGCCTACGACGGACCGGACGAAGGAAACGCTTTTTAATATCCTTATGCCGAGGATTCCGGGCTGCCGTTTTCTGGATCTTTATTCCGGAAGCGGTTCAATTGGAATCGAAGCTTTAAGCCGGGGTGCTGAAACAGCCGTGTTTGTAGAAAATGCAAGGGCGGCCCAGAACCTGATCCTTGAGAACCTGGAATTTACCAGATTAAAAGACCGTGCCATACTTATAAAAGGGGATGCAGCTTCTGCCTTAAGGAAACTTGAAGGCGAGAAGACTTTTGACGTTATCTTCATGGATCCTCCGTTTGATCACGGCCTTGAAAAAGAAACACTGGCCTATTTAAGAAACAGCACGCTTCCGGCGGCGGATGGCATCATCGTCGTCGAGGCTTCTCCGAAGACGGATTTTTCCTACCTTGATGAATTCGGTTACATAAAGATCAAGGAACGGGTATATGCAAAGAGCCAGCATGTTTTCCTTGTAAAAAAACAGGCGGAAGGATAATTATGGAAAGAGCGGTATATCCCGGAACCTTTGATCCGGTTACAAACGGGCACATGGACATCATCAAAAGAGCCTGCAAGCAGTTTGATGAGGTCATCGTAGGCGTTTTGTGCAATTCCCAAAAAAGTCCGTTGTTTTCTACAGAAGAACGTGTTAATATACTAAAAGAAGTGACAAAAGATATACCGAATGTAGAAGTCCGTTCATTTAACGGTTTATCCGTTAACTTCGTTAAGGAATGCCATGCCGATGTCATCATCAGGGGACTGCGGGCCATCACGGATTTTGAGTATGAGCTGCAGATGGCTCAGACAAACAGAATCCTTGCTCCTGAGGTAGATACAATGTTTTTAATTACCGGTCTGGAATATGCTTACCTGAGCTCTACAACTGTTAAGGAAGTAGCTGCTTTCGGTGAAGATGTCAGCCGGTTC
>DCDB01000118.1 GCA_002316215.1 Lachnospiraceae bacterium UBA1066
TGATGCAAGCGTCAAAAGTCCAAAAAGTTTCCTGCTTGCAGGAAAAACTTTTTGACCTTGGACGCGCAAAAACATGAGGAAGAAGCAATTTACGCAGTAAATTAGCGGATTCCGAATGTTTTTAGGATTGTGGGAATCGCGAAGCGATGGAGCAATCCGAAGCATCATAGGTGTCAAAAGATACTTTTGACACCCACCTCATATTATTCAATATTTCATTTTATATGTCATGTCTGCGCCGTTTAAAAGGAAGCTGCCGGCGGTACAGGATGAGGATCAGGACGATGAAGACTCCGGTCAGAACAGCGCCTGCAAGAAGGTGCGGAGTTCTGTAGGAAAGAACGATATTTGATACGCCTTCGTTAAGCGGGATCCCCAAAAGCCCTCCGTTAATATTATAGACAGGAACAGATGTGCCGTTAACGACGGCGCTCCAGCCTTTCTGATAGACAAACGGCACGCAGAACATGCCGGCTTCCTTACCGGCATCGACCGAGGCGCGGTAGATGCTGCGGCTGAAGGAAATGTCGCTGACGGCTGTATCCTTTAAAGGTTCAAAGTCCGAGGAAAGAGAATCCGTCGTGACGAGGGCAAAACGGCTGAATACAACAGGATTCCCGTCATTAGGAATGTCCATTCTAAGATGTATGAGACGGTCGGAGAGCAGGATGCAGTCGGTAGAATCCGAAGCGTTCAGGTCGAACTGCCGGTAAAGGTCATCTCCGAAGGTCTGATAATCCTCTGTCAGGCTGTAGAGCACGATATTCTTGTTTCCCGGGCTTTGCGCGCTGTCCAGGGTCAGTTCGAGGAAACGCGCCTTATTCTCATCCGTTTCCGGAATGTCAATAAAGATATAGGGATCCGGACCGGTGGAAGTGAGGACAACACCGTCACCTTGTACAGCAGCCTTTACATCATTTAAAAAGTAAATCTGTTTGTTGAGAAGAAGAACGCCGTCAGTGTCGCGCTCAGATGCTTCCGGATAGTTTCCTGATACGCTTTCCGTACCGGAGACCGGATTTCCGTCTGTATAGAAAAATCCCTGGGCTGCGGCGTGGATGCGCTGCACGGCCGTCAAGGCGTTAAAGGAAGACCGGGATAATTCTTTTCGGTAGAGATAGCCGAACGGGAGTGCATTTTTATTTTGCAGAACTGTTTTTCCTTTTACCGACCCGGCATCTTCGTAGAGCGCATTTTCAATCCCCTGTGCGTAAGGCGTATCGGCATCTGTAATCAGGTATTTGCCCGAAAGCAGAGTAAAAAGCGCATAATTTTCGTATCCGATAAGAAAGAAGTTGTTGGAGATCTGAGGGGTATTGAACATCGTTGTAAGATTGCGGAGTGAGGATTGGTTCATGTTGGAATAGACACTTACGGAATTGAAGCCGTCCGCCATTCCTTCATTTGCTGAATTATATTCTGTTCCGGTTGAGATGCGGTAAAGTCCCGGGTCTTTCGACTCTGTTGCGGATACGGCGTCTTTTGTGCCGTCGTTATAAAAGTCCGTATCCCAGTCCTCCTGTGTCAGATAGGAGCGATTGTTGATGCCGGGATAATTGGCAAAAATGCATTCGGCCATGAGAACAGCAAGAAGGAGCGTATAGAGAATGTGCGTCAGATGCCCTTTGAGGGCGGATACGGCAAGAAGGATCAGGAAAGCCGCGGCAAATGAAAGACCGATGATGACAGCGGAGGTACTGATGTCGTAGTCAAAGTATTTAAGGCCGTGATAAAGGAGAAAATAGCCGGATCCGATGCAGACAGGAGTGAAAACCAGTGAGAAAATGAGTGCTCTGCGGTTATATGACCGGATCAGGGAGCGGATGAAAAGACCGATGGCAATAGTTTCAAGAAAGCAGATCATGAAGGTCCAGCGGTGGCTTTTGGGTTCGTAATTCAGGATGCGGCCGGTGAAAGGCAGGGCAAGAGCTGCCGTGCAAAGAACAGCAAGAATAAGTGTCGGGATGCGGGAGCGGCGGACAGCAACAAGATAAACGATACCGAAGAAAAAGAGTGTGCTGACAAAAAGGAAGGCACCCTCATAGTAATTGAGGCTTCCTGTATAGCTGTTCCCTGTTCCGAGAAGATCATTTGAGAAGAAGCGGGAGAGCATCGAGTAAAGTTCAAAATGATTGAACGGATGCAGGGTTTCCTTTAAGGATATACTGGAATTCGTGACACGCGAGCTGCCGAGAAACGAGCCAAGAATCGATATAAGGGAGATTCCTGCAGCACCGACGGAAAGCACGGCCATAAATAAAAGCGTCAGTTCTTTCTTAACGATGTCCCGGATTTTTTCCTTTTTCAGCAGGAGATAGACCAGTGTGTAGCCGGCGGCAAAAAAGCCGGTCATATAGAAAAAATAAAAATTGGATATCAGGAAAAGAGCGAGCGTAAGCGTAAGGAGAAGGCTTCCCGGAAAAGGGCGGCCTTTTTTATCGAGGAAGCCCTGCAGGAAATACATAACGGCAGTAAAAAGCAGGATGCAGGTTAGAAAGCTGTAATTCTGTCCCCAGATGACGGTATAGCCGGTAAAAGTCCATGCAAGCGTCGGAAAGAGGGCCTCTTCGCCGCCTTTAAGCAGGCGGCGGAAAAAGCCGTATCCGAAAGCGGAAAGCAGATTGTCTTCAAGCCAGATGACAAACAGGATTCCATAAGGCAGAGTGTTTCCGGAGAAAAGGATCATCAGAAACTTGAGCGGATTCAGATACTGAAGGAAAGAAGCGGTTATGTCATTTCCAAGCCCGAATTCAAGGCTGTAGGCGGAAAAATCAAGATTGTGCAGATGCCTTGAAAGAAGGGCAATAACCGGGAAACTGGAGGACAGGGAATCGGAACCTACATCCGAATACATATAGATGGCGCCCCCGAAAATAAAGATATAAAACAAAATTATGAAAATGACATTTGTTAAAATGAGTACGGCTGCTATTTTATGTGCAGATATAAAGGAAACAGCCCTCTGAAAGAACCCTTTTCTTTCCATAAAACTCTCCCCGAAAGATAAATATGAACCTGTTTCAGCTGAAAAAGTCTTTTATGGACGAGCAGACCGCTGCACAGTCTTCCTCTGTCAGCCCGAAATAAAGCGGAAGGCGGAGCAGACGTTCGCTCTCCTTCGTTGTGTATCTGTCTTCACCGGAAAAACGGCCGAACTTCAGACCGGCCGGTGAGGAGTGAAGAGGAATATAGTGGAATACCGCGAGGATATCATGTTCCTTAAGATGCCGGATGAGCCTGGTCCTGGTTTCAAGATCTTCAAGTTTTATATAATACATATGGGCATTGTGGATGCATCCTTCCGGGATGACGGGCTGTGTAAAGCAGCCTCTTGAGGCAAGATCTTTCAGCTCTTCATTATAATAATTCCATGAGGCCATGCGGTCATTGCGGACACGGTCGTATTCTTCAAGCTGCGCCCAGAGATAAGCGGCATTGAGATCGCTCGGGAGATAGGAAGAGCCGTAGTCTTCCCAGGTATACTTATCAATCTGGCCGCGGAAAAACTTGCTGCGGTCCGTTCCCTTTTCACGTACAATTTCCGCCTGGTCGCGTCTGGAAAGATCCGGCAGCAGGATTGCTCCGCCTTCTCCCATGGAGAAATTCTTCGTTTCATGAAAAGAAAAGCAGCCGAAATCTCCGATGGTTCCGAGAGGTTTTCCTTTATAGGCGGAACCGAAGGCCTGCGCTGCATCTTCAACTACCTTCAGGTGATGCTTCTTTGCGATATCCATGATTGTGTCCATTTCGCAGGAAACACCGGCATAATGGACGACGGCAATGGCCTTTGTCTTTTCGGTTATTGCAGATTCCAGCAGCCTTTCATCGATGTTCATCGTATCGGGGCGGATGTCTACAAATACCAGCCTGGCACCGCGCTGCACAAAAGCATCTGCCGTAGAGCAGAAGGTATAGGAAGGCAGGAGAACTTCGTCTCCCGGCTTTATATCGCAAAGGAGCGCCGCCATCTCAAGAGCTGAGGTGCCGGAGGTCGTAAGATAAGAAGCGGGAACGCCGAACTTTGCACACATCCATTCCTCGCATCTTTTGGTAAAGGGACCGTCCCCGCAGATCTTTTTGTTTTCGGCAGCGGCCTGCTGCATATATTGGATTTCCTTGCCTGTAAAAGGCGGATTATTAAAAACGATCATAGTCATATTCCTTCTGCATCTTCATAATGGCCTGGCTCGTTCGGATAAAGAAGCTCACGTCCGTCCCTGTCTTTCACGGAAATATTTTTCAGGATATCTTCTGTCAGCGTATCGATTTCCTTACGCGTACCGGCAACAATATAGTATCTGGCGACATAGGGCATTCTCTGCGGTGAACCGATTCGTTCGCCCGTCTTATAGAATACTCTGCCATATTTTACATCATTCCGCCTGCATATGGCAAGGGCTGCATTTTCATCGGCAATAATTCCGTCACGTCCGTGGAAATACAGGACGGCACTTACGCGGTTTCCGAAAGGATTGCATTTTCCCAAAGCTGCGTCGAGCGCGGATTCATCAAAAGCGGCATCCAGCAGCAGTTCTTCAATGGAGACACCGTCGGAATATTCTATGAGTTCATGTTCATACCCCAGAAAGCGGGCGGCGATTTCACCGCACATGAATCCCCTTTCCGGCCCCCAGAAAAATTGCATGGCGAGAGGCCCTTCGGTCTGGCCTGTCTTTTTGATGTATCTGGCAAGTGCGCTTAAGGCATCGTCGTAGACAAAGCGGATCAGCCGCGACGGATAGATATTCCGGGTGCTTAAGGGGATTTCCTTCGGATCGTGGAAAGTTTTTTCGCGATCCGCAAGCCCTAAGATGCGGACGGTGCCGTTTCTTACAAAAGCCTGAATGTTAAATTCATGATCAGGATTGTATTCTTCAGCCAGGACTGTCTTATTTTCCGATGTACTGCAGCAGCTGTCAAAATGCGCACGGATATCTTCGGGACTGTTTACGATGATGAGGCCGCGTGAACCGTACATGTCAACGGGCTTGATTACCATAGGAAATGAAAGCCCTGCAAGAGCGGAGTCCGGAAAATCTTTTTGAAGGTGTACACTTTTTGGCGTCCCTATTCCGAGCTCTTCAAGCGTTCGGTTGGTTACGTTCTTATCGCGGTACCATGGCAGCTGCGATGGCACGAGGTGGCAGGGAAGTCCTGCTGCGTGAGCGATCCGAACCATGCATTCCAGAAGGAGATCCGAGTAGGCGGTAGTAATGGCGGTTATATTCTCTTCTTTAATGACGCGGACGATTTTTTCCGTGTCGCGGACATCGATGTCGTAAGCGGCTCCGCCGCGTTTTAAAGCTTCCAGTTTGGCAGGGGCGCCGGGATTGCCGTCGATGACGCAGGG
>DCDB01000072.1 GCA_002316215.1 Lachnospiraceae bacterium UBA1066
AGCCCACCGCATCGAAGGCATCGGAGACAAGCATGTCCCCTGGATTCACAATATCCGAAATACGGATCTTGTCATTGATATTGACGATGAAGATTCACAGAAAGTACTGCGTCTCTTTAATGAGCCGGCCGGCCGGAAATATCTTGAAAAATGCGGCGTTTCGGCTGAAATTGCCGATCAGCTCGGACTTTTCGGGATATCAGGCATTGCGAACATGCTCTGCGCAATCAAAATGGCCAAATACTATGAGCTTACCGAACATGATGTCCTTGCAACCGTTATGACGGATTCCGCCGCCATGTACGGGTCACGCATTAAAGAACTTCAGGATGAAGACGGCGAATATACGGAAGAGATGGCTGCGGTTGATTTCCATTCTCATATACTGGATGAGAAAACGGATGCTATGGCGGAACTTAGCTATGTCGACCGCAAACGGATTCACAACCTGAAATATTATACCTGGGTGGAGCAGCAGGGAAAGACCTTTGATGAGATCAATGCGCTGTGGTACGATGATGAGCACACCTGGGGAGCGGTACGTAAAGAAGCCGGCGCCGTCGATGACCTGATTAATGAATTCAATGATGCAACCGGGCTTCTCAGACAGCTTTAAAGGAGGCTCAGCAATGAAAAACGTAACTTCAGCCGTCTGTACGGAATGCGGGGCGCGTTATGCGGCAGATCCTCTTACAACGGTCTGCCCGGCCTGCGGAGGAATCCTGGATATAGAATATGATTATGATTATATCCGTTCTTCTTTGAACAGGGAAACCCTGAAAAGCCGCAGGGATTATTCTATGTGGCGCTACAGGGAATTTCTTCCGGTCGAAGGAACGAGCCGTGTTCCCAAATTGCGCGTGGGCTGGTCTCCGTTTTATAAAGCGGACCGCCTTGCGGAGGTTCTCGGCATTAAGACTCTTTATATTAAGGATGACGGCATCAATCCGACAGCTTCACTTAAGGACCGTGCTTCCGCAATGGCTGTTGTAAAAGCGGAGGAAGCGGGAAAAAATATTATCGCCTGTTCATCGACTGGCAATGCGGCGAGCTCTCTTGCCGGAAATGCAGCAGCTGCCGGAATGAAAACGTATATTTTTGTTCCGGAGCGGGCCCCGAAAGGGAAGGTAGCGCAGCTTATGATGTTCGGGGCGACTGTTATCTCGGTGCAGGGTTCCTATGAAGATACCTTTCGTCTTTCCGCGGAAGCCATTGACCGCTGGGGATGGTATAACCGGAACGCGGCCATCAATCCCTACCTGATGGAAGGCAAGAAGACAGTGGCTCTGGAAATTGCCGAGCAGCTGGACTTTAAGATGACGGATTATGTGGCGATTTCCGTGGGTGACGGCTGTACGATTTCCGGAGTATGGAAGGGTTTTAAGGATCTTTATGCGGCCGGTTTTATCGACCGCCTCCCGCGGCTTATCAGTGTCCAGGCGGAAGGCTGCTGCCCGATCAATACAGCAGCTAAAGAAAATACGGCCAAATGGCGTCCGCAGGAAGAAAATACACTGGCTGACTCAATCGCAGTCGGAGTGCCCAGAAATCCTGTTAAGGCTCTTAAGGCCATTCGTGAATCAGACGGTATTCCGGTTAATGTTTCGGACGGGGAAATCCTGGAGGCTATGCGGCTTTTGGGGCACACCAGCGGCGTTTTTGCCGAGCCGGCCGGCGCTGCGGGAACTGCCGGGCTTAAAAAAGCCCTGGAAACAGGACTTATTGAAAGAGATGCTTCCTGTGTATCTGTTGTGACCGGGAACGGCTTGAAAGACGTAAATAACGCCATTAAAGCGTCAGGCGAACCAATCCTGATTCCGCCTTCCATGCAACTTTTATTAAAAGAATTCAGAAAAATAGGCGATTCGCATCAATAAATGTTATAATGTTGGTTGTTTTAAAACTTTATTGATGCCGGAGTGGAAAAATCCTGCTTTGGCAAAAACAAATACGAGGAGGATTGATTATGATTGAAGGAAGAATCTACAACTTTTCGGCGGGTCCGTCTATACTGCCGGAGGACGTGCTCGTAAAGGCGCAGAAGGAGTTCCTGAACTATGAAGGTTCCGGAATGTCTGTTCTTGAGATGAGCCACCGTTCAAAGGTGTATGATGCGATTATCAAAGCGGCTGAGGCCAATTTAAGACAGGTTATGGGAATCCCGGACAATTACAAGGTGCTTTTCCTTCAGGGCGGAGCTACCGGTATGTTCGCGGCGCTTGCCATGAACTTCGGCAATAAGACCGGCGCAGCTGATTACGTCGTAAGCGGAAATTTTTCCGGAAATGCCTTTAAAGAAGCACAGAAGTATTTAAAAGATGCACGCTGCGCCGGAACATCAAAGGATGATAACTTCAACCACATCCCGACTCAGGAAGAACTTACCCTGAATCCGGAAGCGGACTATGTCCATGTCTGCTGGAACAATACGATTTTCGGAACCACCTGGAAGTATATCCCCGATACGGGCAATGTCCCGCTGGTGGCTGACATGTCTTCCTGCATTCTTTCCGAGCCGGTAGATGTTACAAAATACGGATGCATTTATGCGGGCGTTCAAAAGAACCTGGCTCCCGCCGGCGTTGCAGTCGTGATTGTAAGAGATGATCTTATCGGAAATGAGATGCCGATTACACCGAAGATCTGGAATTTCGCACAGCAGGCTGAAAAAGATTCCATGATCAATACGCCTCCGACCTATCCGATTTACTTCATCAAGCTGGTTACAGATTACCTGATTGCACAGGGCGGCGTAGAAGAAATGAAGAAGCGCAATATCGAAAAGGCGAAGATCCTTTACGATTATCTTGATTCCCAGGATTTTTATAAGACGACTGTGAACAAGGCGGACCGTTCCATGATGAATGTATGCTTCAGGACCGGAAGTGACGATCTGGACGCTGAATTCGTAAAAGGCCAGGCCGCTGCAGGATTCTCAAATCTTAAGGGCCACCGTCTTGTAGGCGGAATGCGGGCTTCCATTTACAATGCAATGCCGAAGGAAGGCGTTGAGGCTCTGGTCGCTTATATGAAAAAATTTGCTTCTGAACACTGAAAATCTTTACTCAGGCCATGCTTATGCACGGCCTGAAATTTTACGGAAGGTTCCCCGGGATTTTTCTGTACTGACGGTAAAAGCCGGGGAATCTGCCCTTGAAAAAATTACAGGAGGAACCATGGCTGTCTATAAACCGTTTAAGGCTGTAAGGCCGGCTCTTAGCCGTGCAGAAGAAGTCGCGGCTCTGCCGTATGATGTCATGAACAGTGAGGAAGCAAGGGAATGCGTCAAAGGACGTCCCTGGTCCTTTCTTCATGTGGATAAGGCGGAGGTGGATCTTGATCCTTCCGTCGGGCTTTATGATGCTTCAGTTTATCAGAAAGCATCAGAGAACCTGCAGAAGATGATAAAAGAAGGAGTTCTCGTAAAAGAGGAGAAACCTGTTTTTTTCATTTACCGCGAGCAGATGGGAAAGCGTATCCAGGCCGGAATCGTCGGCTGCGCTTCTATTGACGATTATCTTAATAACATTATTAAAAAGCATGAACTGACGCGTGCCGACAAAGAGGCGGACAGAATCCGCCACGTAGACGTCTGCAACGCAAATACCGGACCGATTTTCCTGACTTTCCGTTCGGACGGAACGGTGGAGAAAATGACGGAAGACTGGATGGCATCGCACAAGCCCCTTTATGATTTTACGTCTGACGACGGGGTGCGCCATACAGTCTACAGAATTGATGACGGAGATACGGTCAGGAAAATAGAAGAAAAGCTGGATAAAGTACCGGCTTTTTATATTGCCGACGGTCATCACAGAGCTGCATCGGCTGTCCGCGTCGGACAGATGCGGAGAAAAACAAAACCGGATTACAGCGGAGAAGAAGAATTTAATTACTTTCTTTCGGTGCTGTTCCCGAGCAGTGAACTCTCGATCCTTGACTACAACAGGGTCGTAAAGGATTTAAATGGAAAAAGTCCGGAAGAGTTTCTGCGCGAAGCAGGAAAGAAGTTTGATATAAAGGAACTTGAACCCATGGCATTTGAGCATGACGGGATGACGGAAGAAGCTTTGGAAAAATACCGCCCTTCAAAGAAGCATGAGACAGGTGTCTATATGGGCGGAAAATGGTATCTTTTTACGGCGCATGAGGATGCGCTGGATGAAAATGACCCGGTTGCAAGGCTGGATGTTTCAATTTTGCAGAATAATCTTTTATCACCGGTTCTAGGAATCGGCGATCCGCGTACAGATGAACGTATATCTTTTATCGGCGGTATACGCGGTTTAAAAGAGCTCGTGCGTCTCGTTGATGAAGGGGCGGCAGCAGCTTTTGCCATGTATCCGACGACACTTGACGATCTTATGGCGATCGCGGATGCCGGAAAGATCATGCCGCCGAAATCGACCTGGTTTGAACCGAAATTGCGGAGCGGACTGTTTATCCACGAGCTTTCGTAAACAGGATGCAGGTTGTGACTGTCACGATGCCGGATCAGGATATCCGGAGAAAGGAACTGCCAATGCTTATTGTAGGAAACGGAACGCTTTTTACAAGGGATGCTGAAAATCCCATGATTCCGGACGGCGCTGTCGTGATTTCAGGTACGAAAATCCGGGACGTGGGAACGAAAGAGGCGATGTCAGCTGCCTATCCGGACGCGGAATTTATTGACGCGCACGGCGGAGTCATCATGCCTGCATTTATCAATATGCACGAACATATCTACAGCGCCATGGCAAGGGGCCTTTCAATCAAAGGCTACAATCCGAAATCCTTTCTCGATATTCTGGACGGCGAGTGGTGGACGATCGATCGTCATCTGACACTGGAAGAAGACCGGTTAAGTGCCGATACAACTTTTATAGAGCTGATAAAGTCCGGCGTTACGACTGTTTTTGACCACCATGCAAGCTTCGGGCGCATACGTGATTCCCTTTTTACAATCGGAGAAGAAGCCGGAAAGCTTGGCGTCCGCGCCTGCCTGTGCTATGAAGTGTCGGATCGTGACGGCATGGAGAAGTCCCGGGAAGCCGTTGATGAAAATGCAGCATGGATTAAATATGCCATGGAGGATAAGAGCGATATGCTGGCGGGCATGATGGGGATGCACGCCCAGTTTACGATATCCGATGAAACCTTCGATTATGCAGCGAAAATGAAGCCCGGGGATGTCGGCTATCATATTCACGTCGCCGAAGGAATTGAAGACCTGCATGACTGCCTCCATAAGTACGGCAAGAGGATTATCGACCGCCTGTACGACCGCGATATCCTGGGTCCCAGGACACTGCTCGGGCATTGCATTTATGTCAATGAGCATGAGATGCAGCTGATTAAGGATACGGATACGATGATTGTCCATAATCCGGAATCCAATATGGGAAATGCGGCCGGCTGCCCGCCGACGATGGAACAGGTGCATCACGGCATACTGACGGGTCTCGGGACCGACGGCTACACGCATGATATGATTGAGTCCTATAAGGTGGCGAATATTCTTCACAAACACAGCCTCTGCGATCCGAATGCTGCCTGGAGCGAAGTGCCCAAGATGCTGTTTGAAAATAATCCGGTTATGGCGAACCGCTATTTTAAGGCAAAACTTGGTGTCCTCAAAAAGGATGCGGCCGGCGATGTTATTGTCATGCGCTATAATCCGGCAACGCCGCTTAATGCTTCGAATCTGAACAGCCATATTCTTTTCGGGATGACTGGCCATGATTGTGCGACAACAATCTGCAACGGGCGTATCCTGATGCAGGATTTTGAAATGAAGTGCTGTGACGAAGAAAAAATCATGGTAGAATCACGCAGGCAGGCGGGAATCCTCGCCGAAAGTATTAACGGATGAATTAATTGAGAAAAACAGGAGGTCCGATATGGGTGATTTGATGAGATGTATGCCATTTTCCCAGCTCCTTGCCTGGGTCACAGAAGAACATGACAGGCACGGACACGTTTTCGGGGTACGGAGGCCGTTTAAGGCAAATCCGGCGAAAACAATGGAAATCTTCGGAAGAAAACTGGAGACGGCAATCGGACCTGCAGCCGGCCCGAACAGCCAGCTGGCCCAGAATATTGCGGCTGCCTATTATGCCGGAGCCCGGTTCTTCGAGCTGAAAACTGTCCAGAAGATGGATGGCCGGGAGCTTGCAGCCTGTGTCAGTAAACCATGCATTAAAGCGGATGACGAGGGATATAACTGTGAATGGTCAACGGAACTTACCGTTCCGGAAGCACAGCGCGAATATATAAATGCCTGGGTACTGCTTCACTTTATGGCAAAAGAGTATTGCCTCGGGCGGCCGGACGGCTTTCAGTTCAATATTTCCGTCGGCTACGATCTTGCCGGCATCAAGACGGAAAAGGTCAATAGCTTTATCGACAATATGATGGAAGCGGGCGCCACCGAGGAATTCCGGATCGCAATCGACTGCCTGAAGGAACATGTCGGGGAGTTCCGCCATGTTACGGTTCAGGATATTGAAGCTATTCCATCGGATATCTGCAATTCGGTTACGATTTCCACGCTGCACGGCTGCCCGCCGAAAGAAATCGAAAGCATCGCGGATTATCTCATTTCTGAAAAACGCCTTAATACTTTTGTAAAATGCAATCCTACGCTTCTGGGCTATGATTTTGCACGGCAGACGATGGATGATATGGGTTACGGTTACGTTGCGTTCGGCCGTTTTCATTTTGAAGACGATCTGCAGTATAAAGATGCGGTTCCGATGCTGATGCGCCTGATGGAGCTGGCCGAAGGAAAGGGTCTTTCCTTCGGCGTTAAACTGACCAATACTTTCCCTGTGGATGTCCTTGAGAATGAACTCCCGAGCAAGGAAATGTATATGTCAGGAAAATCCCTCTACGCGCTTTCGATTTCTCTTGCGGCAAAGCTTTCAAAAGATTTTGGCGGAAGGCTCAGAATTGCCTACTCCGGCGGGGCGGATGCATTTAACATAAAGAAAATCGTCAGCTGCGGGATCTGGCCGGTAACGGTCGCAACGACGATCCTGAAAGCCGGCGGCTATCAGCGTTTAAAACAGATGGCGGATGAGCTGGAAGAACTCGGAAACAGGCCTTTTGCCGGTATCGATGTTGAAGCGCTTGAAAGAATTGCCGCAGAGGCAAAGACGGATCCGCATCACATAAAGCCGGTCAAGCCGCTTCCGTCAAGAAAAAACAGTGAAAAGGTGCCGTATCTTGATTGCTTTTTTGCACCCTGCCAGGATCGCTGCCCTATTCATCAGGATGTTCCGGCTTATATGGATTATGCGGAAAAGGGCGATTGGAAGTCTGCTTTCGAAGTTATCCTAAACACGAATGCGCTTCCTTTTATGACGGGGACAATCTGCGCACACGGCTGTCAGGGAGCCTGCACACGTAATTTTTATGAGTCGCCTCTGCATATCCGTGATACAAAACTTGTCTGTGCGGAAAAAGGCTATGCTTCCGTTATCGGTGAGCTTAAGGCACCGGAAAAAAAGCGCTGCAAAGCTGCCGTCATCGGAGGAGGACCTGCCGGCATGGCATCCGCCTATTATCTTGCCAGGGGCGGCGCAGAGGTAACGCTTTTCGAGAAAAATACGGAGCTTGGCGGTGTCGTACGTTATATTATCCCTGATTTCCGCATCAGCCGTGAGGCGATTGATAAAGATGCCGGTCTTCTTAAGGCACTCGGGGTAAAACTCGAGATGGGAAGAGAAGTCACGGTAGAAGAAGTAAAGGCAATGGGCTTTGATAAGATTATAGCCGCAGTCGGCGCGCCGGAAGAAGGAAGTATGAGGATCGAAGGCTGCAGTCCGATCGGGGCGCCGGAATTCCTTTCGGATTTCAAGAAGACGCAGGGCAATGTCCCGCTTGGAAAAAATGTCGTCGTTATAGGCGGCGGCAATACGGCTATGGATACAGCGCGTGCGGCGAAGAGAAACAGCGGCGTCGAAAAAGTATCACTCGTATACAGAAGAACCAGACAATATATGCCTGCTGATGAAGAAGAACTTGACTTTGCGGTAGAAGACGGCGTGGAATTCCGGGAACTTCTGAACCCGAAGCTTCTGGAAAACGGCCAGCTTACCTGCACGGTCATGAGACTCGGCGATGTCGATGCAAGCGGCCGCAGATCAGCCGTAGAAACCTCCGAAAGCACGGATGTTCCTGCCGATACAGTTATTCTTGCTGTCGGGGAGAAATGCCCGAAGGAATGGTATGAGAAAAACGGCATCCATACGGATGAAAAGGGCAGGCCGAAGGTCAGCGAGACGCTCGAGAGTTCTGTTCCTGGCGTTTATATCGCAGGCGACGGTCTCTGCGGACCATCGGTTATCGTAAAGGCCGAGGCGAATGCCAGGACGGCGGCGGAAGCCATACTGAAGGCTCCCGTTTCCAAAGAATTAAAAAATGATGCGGCACCGGAAGTCTGCTGCGCAAGGAAGGGCGTTCTTGCGGAATGCGCAGATGAAAAAGCGGACGAAGAACG
>DCDB01000234.1 GCA_002316215.1 Lachnospiraceae bacterium UBA1066
CCGAACTTTTTATTCTCCCGGAAAAAAATCCATTACCGAGGCTCGACCAGGCAAAAACCGGCATCTTTTCCCGGCGGTAAAATTCTCTTGCCTCCCGTCCGGCATCTCCCGAAATCGATACGCAGCCGGCACCGCCGCCCCAGGGATCCCTGAACTTTCCTGCCAGACAGTAATTGGGGCTTGAAACCGTAAACGGAACAAGGCCGTGCGCTTTGGCGTAAGCATTTGCTTCCGCAATCCGGGCCGGCGTCCAGTTGGAACCGCCGAATGCACCGATTTTACCGGCCTTATGATAGTCGTTCAGCATTTCCACCAGCGGCCCGACCGGCACCTTAAGATCATCCCTGTGGAGGAAATAAATATCAATATAATCCGTCTTAAGCTGCTCAAAAGACTTTTCGATGTCATGCCGGAAATCCTCCGGATTCACACGATCCCGGCCATAAGGATGGCAGCCTTTGGAAATGACAGTCACGCGGTTTCTTAAGTTCCTGCTGTTTATCCATCTTCCGAGGGAAATTTCACTTTTCCCGTAATTTTCCGCCGTATCAAAAGCAGTAATCCCCATTCCGTAGACCTTGTCCAAAAACTCCGACACGTCCTCTCCCGCGATCATCGGTGCGGTTCCGCAGCCGTATACCATCGGAGAAACCGGCAGCGAAACATACGGTATTTTTATTCCTTCCTTCATCTTCCGACTCCTTAGAATTGTCTTTGCTTTTCTAAAATCCGGTATAAGGTACCATAAATACTGCCTGATGTACATAGCGGCCGGCATGGGCGAAATCCGATACCTTTAGACAATAGCTACCTGGCACACCGCCATGGCATCGAGCGCCCGCCTGTGGCTTTCCGGCGTCACGCCGGCACAGCAGGTGCTGTCCACGATCACCGGTGTCTCAGGCAGAAAAGCCTTGATAATCATAGCGTTCGCAATGACACAGATATCGGTGCAGAGGCCGGACAGCGTCACGCTCTCAATTTTCTCTTTTTCCTCTTTCCTGCTCAGCATTTCCCCAAGACGGATGCTCCCGAAGGACGGTTTATCCACGATTGTTTTTCCTTCGGCAAGCGCCGCAATCACCGGATGCAGTTCCCATCCGGGAGTTCCTTTAACACAATGGACGACCGGCAGGTTCCTGCCCTCCTGGGTATTAAGATAATCCGCTTCATGTGTATCCCGGGTAAAAATCACTTCACCGTCAAAATTGCGGATTTTCTCCGCCACGTAAGGTACGATTGCCTCCGCTTCCTTCGTGCCAAGCGTTCCGTCGATAAAATCCCGCTGCATATCCACAACCACAAGAATTTTCATTTTTCCCTCCGCTTACGGCATTTCTCCGCTTTATTCTCTTACAGGACGAATCGGATATTTTCCATACATCGTATTATCATTCCATTCCTGAATCGAAACGACATCCAGCTTTTCAATCAGCTTTCTGCCATCGCCTATATTCTCCTGAAGAACAAATGGCAGCTTATCTGATGCCCACTCTGCTTCATTACAATCAAAAGAATATTCTCTGTTTTCTTCCGTAAAAATTTTATCCATACTGTCACTCCCCATACACTTCATCCAGCAGCCTGCTGTCCGCAATCATAATATAATTTGGATTCAGTTCCTGCAGATAGTATGCAGATTGACTATATATTTCATCATCTCGCTGTTTTCTGTCTGTAATGACATTCGGGATCTGTTTTGAAACTGCGGATGTTCCATGATAAAGATTATGGAACATTACCTGATTTTTTTCTTTTCTTCTGATTTCGAGATATTTGGCAAAATTATAACTGTGTGTCGCTATAAAAATCTGAACGCCATTCTCCTGTAAAGTAAGTAGAATCTCCGCAACCAGCGGATAAAGCTCCGGGTTCAAATTTGCTTCCGGTTCATCCCAAAGAAGAATCGAATCCTTTTCCAGAAGACCATTTCTTACCAGTTTCCAGATAAGGCCAAGTTTCCGAAGACCTTCCGCTTCCAAAGAAAAGTCAATTTTTCTGCCATCCTTTTTCAGTACATAAAAAGTATCATCTTCCTGAACAACAGTACCGTCAATCACTTCGCCTATTTTTTTCATCACTCCCTGCAAGGAAGCAGGAATCTCTCTTGTTTCCGGAAGCGACGCATTGACAATGATATCATTCTGGGTTCCGTCAAAAGGCATATTGTACTTTTGATTCATAGCAAGAAACCCTTTTGAATGAGAAAGCATTTCCGTTGCCGGGATATAAACGGACTGGATATTCAATCCCAGCCACTGATCATAATTAAAGATGCCTTTATGGGAAAGGCTTTCCTGAAATATGTGTTCTCCATCCGACACTTTATAATAGCTATAGTCTTCAGGATTTACTCCATTCTTCAAAGCGTCACTGTCACTGATACTGTTAGAAAAAAACTGCAGAAGTTTTCTGGTCTTTCCAGGATCAGTCTTCTCAATCGACCACTGCGTAGCAGCATAAATCATTTTCAGGATTGTAGTTTTACCTACACCGTTCTCTCCAATCAGGACGTTAATTCCATCGCAGAAATCCAATCGAAATTCATCACTTAGAGCATCTCCTGACTGAATGATTCCGTTTTTACTGTCACTGTTATTTTTCCGAATCTGGCGCCGAAATACCATCACATTAAGTATTTCTATTGATTTAACAGACATTCTCATGTCCTCCTCAGTTCTATTTTCCTGAAAATCATCATACTGCACCAACAGATATTTTTATATTACCATGCACAGATCTGTTGCGCAGAATATTTTAATTATAAGTTTACAGTGCCGGTCACAAAATTTCAGTAATTAACTCTATAGTAATTAACTCTAAAGTTAGTTATTATAACATGAGCTAAAAAATATCTCTTTTTTTCTGGTTTAATTTTGAAATGCCGCAAAATTTACAATAGTTGACTCCCGTGACAATACAAATTTTTCAAAAATGTTTTTGTTGCATTCTCCTATTTTTTCTTCTTCATCTCCGTCATCCTGAAGCTTGCATCGAGAAGATCCAGTACCTGGCTCTCCGGCACCGTGCCGTCCAGCAGGATAGTCAGCCAACTCTGATGATTCATGTGGTACCCCGGCAGAAAACCCGGCTGCTGCCGCAGGAATGCTCCGTCATCCGGATTGCATTTTACATCCATGATGTCCACCCGTTCCTCGCCGCCGGTAAGGCCCAGCTGGCTCTTCGTGACATTCATCAAAATTGCATACCACTTCCGGTTATCCGCATGGCGCAGAACCGCGTATTCCGGCCACTGCCTCCAGGGATACTCCGGAGATGTGCCGTATTTCTTTTTGGCGTAGGTAAAAATCTGCTGCTTCATTTGCTAAATTCTCCTTAAACGGCTGTTCCATAGTTCTGAGAATCTTTTTCAGATATCCGATTACAAGTCCCAAATATAATTTTTCATTCCAACTGCTTTTCAGAATTCGTCACAATACCTGCCTGTCCCCATGCACTATTCAGCATTGATGACATTGCCGCTTTTATCCGGCTGACATACCTATTGTCCGGACAGAGTATAAAATAATCTCTCAGTTCATTATCGAAGATATTCTGTACTTTCCGTCTCTAAGAGCCCGTTCCATGCCCTCCGGATATGAAAGATACCAGTTCACTCCTACTGAAAGGTCTTCCTTTTCCAAAGCACTCAAAAAACCGAACTTTCCGAAATCTCCTATATCACCGGCATATCCGTTCTGCATAAATTATGCTCCTGCAGCAGTTGCTGCAAAATTTGCAACAGCTGAATTTTTATCAATTTTCATTATCAAAAGGATTCCCCGGCAGCCTTCAGTGCAGCCATGATCCTGTCAAAAGCATCAATGAACCATTCATATAGTGCATCCCTGTTATCTGTACCAAAAACATCAGCATCACGGCTGTATCGAATGCTCTTGTGGGTTGCACTGTCCTTTGAAGAATCCCAAATCAGGTTGTCTCCGAATTTTGTCTCCAGTATTTCTTTCTTCGATTGAAGCCGGCCAAATGTATCAGGACTGTAGGTGTATATTCCAAGCCGGATAGTTTTACCAAATGGTATTGCAAAGAACAGCTGAAAATCATCTGCACCGATATGAATATCATAGTATGCTCTGCCATAGGGATTCTGCTTTGCGATGTCGGTATCGCGTCCCTTCGCAGTAGCATATTTCACAAAACCTGTCCAAAACTCCTTTTGCCTTTCGCTCCGGATATCCTTCGGCGTCTGATCATCAGAATCATCCTCAAGAATATCCTCTTCGGTAATTTCATCCGGGACTTTGCGGCCATCATTCACGAACGGGAGATGGATAAGACTCTCTTTCTGTTCCTTCGCAAGAGTGAATCCCCATCGTTCCTGCATAAAGTCAAGCAATTTTCCGCTTCTTTCATATATTTCATCAGCAGTCCAGTTCTGAAGCTTTGCCACCTCATTTTCCGAATGAGACCCATTTTCGTAACCGCGTCTTCCGTTTTTCTTTGTATGTTTCTTTTCTTTAAATCCATCATTCTGTAAAGCCGAATTAATACTCTGCGACAAAGGCAGAAGATTTCCGAGTGCGCCGGAAAGAGTCTTTATTTCCTCATCGGTGTACATTCTGAATTGATTCTTCCAATACAGTTTTGTAGGTGTCTGCGGCAGAATATGTTCAATCGAAATCTTATCCTTATCAGATTTAGAGAATATAGCCCAGTTGCAAAACTTGTCCACACCGTACTTCTCCCTGAGACTCATCTCGTATTCGAAAAAGAAGTAATACCTGATATCCCAGCCATAATACCCCTTGCCACTTTTAAACAGCCTATCCATCCTCGTAATGAAATTCTGAATGACAGAATCCCTGTCTTTTGTCATTCTCTCTTCAAGCTCGTCGTGAATTTCACCTGCCGTAATATCCCCGGTCAGCAGCTTGTGCGCAGTCCTGTAATAAAAACTGCTGCCATAAGTGGATTGCCATACAGCAAGCCTAAACGTCATGAAAATAAACTTTTCTATATCTTCAAGAACAAGCTCTTTTTCAAATGAGGGAATATCCGTCCGGCTGATCAGCACTGTAACAAGCGGCCTGAAATAATCGATTCCAATTCTATTGAGACGGTCAATCCGCTTCTGTTCACCATCCGTAAGCTCATCACTCTCGAACGGAAAGTAGCTGTAATACCAATATTTAGCCAATCCTTTCAGGCTTTTAACATACTCCTCTATCTCTTTCGGCCTGAGCTTCGACACTATTTCCGGATCCGCTTCTTCCTCAATGGCATCTGTATCTTCAGTCTCGCCTGTAACATCCGGCTCCGTTATTTCATTTTCGGTATTCAGCAGCACCGGTTCTTTTTCAAAAATTCCTTTGGATGAGAACTTGCTCAGAAGAAACCTGATATAAGCATCACCGCTCTGCCTGCTGTATCCAAAGTACATAATCCAATGGGCACGCAGAAATTCATCATCAGAAAGAGGCCTGTTCTTGTTTCTTCCAAGCTGACGATACACTTCCATCCACGCAGAATTTATTGTCTTCCTGAGATGCTCCTTATCCTGCTCATCAAGAGCCGCCCGATCATACAGTGTCGTAAGGTAGATCAGCCTGTTCTTCAGAAGTTCAAGGTTGGTAAGTTTTTTTCCTCTGTTATTCATCGTTTCAAATGCAACAAACACATCATAATCATCGCCGATTTCATGGACATTGAACATCAGCTGCTGTGTCAATTTTCTGTACAGAAAATCGACCGCCTTCATGCCGTCATCACTTTCTTCATACAGTGCCTTTATATTATCTGCGAAGAATTCCCTTGCCTGTTTCAGATTCTTCGTGTAATAGCTTTCGTAAACAGTGCCGGCATGCGGTTCATCAAATATCTTGTACCGCATATAAGCCGCACTCGGATTGTCAGCTTCATATCCGAACAAATATGTGATGACCATACATTTCGGCGGTCTCTTCCGGGAGATATACTTAGCTGTTATATTCTCAAGGCTCTCGTATTTGAGGAATATGTCTTTATCAGGTTTTTCTTCATTACCTTTAAGCCCTTTCACGAAATGCAAAATTTCATTAAGAAGAATTACAAATGTAGTTATCCTCTGCTGTCCGTCTACAATGTAAAACGGCTTATAGCCGTTCTGCAAAAGCCATCTGTCTTCGCCCCATGATACGGTTTCTTCTTTCTTCAACGGTTTCAGGGACAGAAGCCCCGTATAATGGAATCTGTCCTGCTGAAGGTTTGTCAGATCATCCCAGAAGTCTACAAGCTGAGGCTGCTGCCATGCATACCCGCGCTGATAGTCCGGAATGCGAAAAAGCCTGTTCTGAAATATATCTGAAAGAGATTGCAATTCATTTGCCACGTCAATTCTCCATTCTTATTTGAGCAAAAGCTCACAGTGCTACCCGATCTAAGGTCTCTGCCGTACAGGCATTACATCCAAGTTTCATAAATGGTATATTTATGCTCGTTGAACGTTCCGTCCGAATCGCAAGACACGACTACGAACATTCCCCGATGAGCCTCCTCAGACAGCTTATCACCTAATTTCCTGGCTTCCTCCCTGGAATCAAAATACTGAATCAGATCGTAATCATTCTTAATGACGTTGCATAGGACATACTTCATTTCAATTCTCCTTGTATTTCGCTACATAAGTTCTTTGATTACTCACCATAGCATCCTTCTTTTTCACAGGAAGAAACAACGTTTCTCGGCCGGATAAATCCATCAATCGACTTAGTTTACAAGAGGAAGGAACATAGCAGACTTCTATGTTTCCACCAATGTCTATCTCGGCAAGAAACCTATTACTCAGCTCTCTAACAAAAGAGCCTCGCAAAAAAACATCTTCGGTTCTTTCTGTTTTTTCGATTTTCCCCATGTTAGTTTTTACCTATCAATGCAATCGACAGTTCTCCACCGAAGTTGTTCATAACAAAACGATCATCCTGCAAAAAGGTTTCCTTGGTCACTCGATACTCAAATGGGAACAAATATGTTGAGGCATTTAGCTCTTGAAAAGAATAATAACCGCTATCATCCACATTCATCATGGTATAAACTAAAAAACTGCTAATTTCATCTCTTGTAACCTTATGCTTACTGATGCGGTATTTTCCGGGTTGGTCACAAATGAGAACCCCAAACTCTTTTAGTGTGGATATCATTTTATCAACAGAGTGATACAGCGTCGTGCGCTCGCCCCATTCATCAAACATCTTCTGCTTCAACTGCGCCAGTATAATTTCATCTTGAAACTCTGACATTTTACCGATGAGCTTGCACATATCCGTAAAAACCGGATAAGCTGCCAGCATCATACTCCAGTGAATTTCAAGCGCATAATCCGGATATTTCTTAATCAACTCAAGTGCTGTAGATCTTAATTTTTCTGTATATTCATTTTCATAGTGCCAGATGCACATTAGGATTTCTCTGGTCTTACGAATATTTGTAGGGCTTCCTATTTCAAAGCCCAAGTATTCATTCAGTTTTTCTTTTATTTCATTCTCTGCCAAATCGCTTGAAGCCAGCTCCACAGCTTTATTCAACCATGATAGTTTCAAATTTCTTGACAGGCCTACCATCTTTGCCATTTATTTTACCGCCTTTATTTTTATAAAAGGTACTATGACTTCGTCAATTGATATGCCGCCATGCGTCATGACTTCTTCGCCTTTGGCATCAAAAGAGTCTCCTACATCACAAATCAGATAATCGAAATCCTTATTCAGATAATATTTCGGATATTCTATCATTCCATACTTTTGTATGAGTCCTGATTTGTCAGCGAAGTTTTGCAGTACCAGCATTCTATGGCTTTTTGTCTCAATTTCCACTCCAGTACCTATCAGTTTCCCAATTCCAGTACATGGCGTGTTTCCGTGGTCAGCAGTGATATAAACATCAAAACTTTCTGATAAGAAGCGCTGCGTCATATCCGCCAGCTTATGCTGGTCAGAAAGAACACCAATGTCATTTAACATCCCCAGACGGCCTTGGTGCTGTGCATGTACCAAAACATCAACATCGTTAATAATGACAGCACCACACCTTACAAAGGAACCAAACTGCGCCTCATAACCACGTTCATAGCCTATCTGATTATCTGTATAGCCCATTGATTTTGCGCAAGCCACAAATTCCTTCTTTTCCTTGCTTTGCTTCCAAGGCTCCAGCAACTGGCCCGGTGTTTTGTTTGATAGCAGACACTGCCGCGAAATTGCAGTAATGCTTGGAATCATTGCAAACGCAGCCGTTTGCTCGTAATGAATATCCTGAAAGGACTTTGAAATAATTTTCCAATCAAACTCTGACATACCATCCATTACGATAATCACAAACTTGCTGCTATGGTCATGCATGTAATCCATCGCACAGCTAACAAGCACAGGTGTCTCCCGGCTCATTTCAGAGGACAGCTTACCGAACTGCTCCAAAACATAATCTTTAAAAGCTCTGTTTACGGCTGAAGTATCGAAATCCAATCTATGCTCAGCAGCAAGTGTATCAATCTTCACTTTGATTTCTGCGATAGCAAACCAATCACGATATGTCTTAACTTGCTCCTGCTTCTGCTGCAATTCAGCATTAAGCTGTTCAAGGTACATAGCGACGTTCTCTGGACTATCCACCTTCTCCTGAATAAATTTCTCCGTCTGTTCACGCTGATGAAGGTCATCAAAGTTCTTTATATATGCTATGCATAAAAGATCCAAATCAAGGTTTTGGTATGATTTCAAAACCTCAATATTCAGCATTGGAAACAGTCTGTCCATTGAAACAATATAAGCCCGAAGCCTTCGTTGGACGTCATATGGAATATAGATATTAGAATGTGCAAGTACCAGCAGCTTGTCCTTTTTGCTTTTCAGCTTATTCTCGTACTCAATTCGAAAGGTCAAATCATCCGTATAATGCACCACTTCAAAGCCATGCGCCTGAAAGTCAGCACTGTAATGAGTTGCTTCATCCAGTCCTTCGTCATCGATAAGGAGTATTCGATTGTTGTATTCTGCTGCTGCCTGTTTCAGCACATAGTCTCCAAACATACGTTATGCCTCCAATCTGACTGCCAGCATCAAGCGGAAATCCGGATACACCTGTGTACCTTTCTTATGTTCGGATTCAATGGTGGCCTTCTCTTTTTCCAGCTTCGCCAATCGACTACGGCGGATATTCTCTATTCCGATATGTTCAGCAGCTTCCATACGGAGTTTTAAAGCATACATATACTTGTTATAGCTTTCCTGATTCAACTGCAGCTGCTTCTCCTTCAATTCCATGAAGGTATCGTAAGCAAATTCCATGCTGAGTTTCTCAAGACTTTCATATTTCTCTGCCTTAATATTCGGAGCAGTCCCAACCATCAAGCGACTGGTACCATCAAGGAATACATCCATCAATCGTTTTCCGGCCATCGGACGTAAGATCATATCATCATTTACGAAGATGGGGATAATACGCTTTCCGCTTTCATCATCTGATATAGAAAGCTCCCACAGCATAAAGTAACCTGATTCATTAGGGAAATTTGCAATGCTCACTGAAAGCAGCGGATTTGTTCTGTCCTGAAGGATTTCCGTCTGCAAGTGTTTTGTAATTTCTTCATCGACAATACTGATACGGTCAATCAAGCGCGGATCATTGCCTTTCCAACACTCGTAATAAGTCATCATGGTACGAAGTGCCACATCCACATCAAAATCAGATTCTGTTCCGACCAGATGTGTCAGATCCTTTTCTTCATGGATGACATCCTTATATTTCTTTGCATTGGCAAGCTGCTGCTTCATCTCGGCTTCAACCGGATAGGTATTCTTTTCAACCTGTCCCGGATGACCAACGGAACGCATATAGACCTCAGTAAAATCACACTCAGCGACTTCGCTGTCTAAAACATCGGAGTATTTATCTACGCCCATTTCCTTCAAAATTACAGACAACTTTTCTTCCAGCACTTCACGCACACGGTTTTCCACTGTATCCGAAACTATAAAGTTATAAATATGTACGTCTCTCTGCTGGCCAATACGGTCTGCGCGACCACAGCGCTGCTCGATTTTCATCGGGTTCCAAGGCAGATCATAGTTGACGATGATATTTGCAAACTGAAGGTTGAGACCTTCCCCACCGGCATCAGTCGAAATAAAGATACTGGTACTGTTCTTGAATTCCAGCATAGCTTCGTTTCGTTCTTCGATATCCATGCTGCCGTTTAAGACCGTAACAGAGAAGCCGCGATTTATCAGCAGCTCCTGCAGATATTTCTGTGTGGCAACGAACTCCGTGAAGATAATGATTTTCTGGGTCTTGTCCTCGCTCATTATGGCATCAATGGTTTCCAGTAATGGCTCCACCTTTGCATCCTGATTTTGGAATTGTGCCTGCTTTGCAACGGAGATAATCATCTGCAACTCTTCAATTTCTGCCTCCATGTCCAGTGAAATGGCTTCCAGTGCGTCTTCAACACCATCCTCGATATCCAGATCGTCCAAATCCTCCTCAGTCAAATTGCCGAGATGCGTGCGCTGATTAACCAGAACATTCAGACGACGCTCCAGGCTCTGACGGATCGCCGCCGTACTGCTGGTTACCATCCGCTGCATGATTATAAGCAGGAAAATCAGGCACATATTTTTCTTTTTATTGCGCAGTGCCTTATTGTAAGTTTTTGAAACATAAGAGCTTACAAGCTCATAAAGTTCCCTTTGCAGGTTATTACGTTCATCCCAAGTCAGGGAAACCAAGTGCGTCACTCTGTTCTTAAACAGCCGATTGCCATTATTGTCAATGGCCTCTCTCTTTTCTGTACGGATCAGAAAAGGAGCTACCTGTTCCTTAACGATAGACTTTGCATTTGGGAAAGCATCTTCATCCAACAGTCGTACCAACCGTAGGAACGGCTCGGTCTTTCCGTTATGGGGAGTAGCCGAAAGCAGCAGCAAATAAGGACTGGCCTGTGCTAACAGACTGCCCAATTTATAACGAGCCACTTCACCGGAGGAACCAGCAACACGGTGCGCCTCATCGATAATGATTAAATCCCAGCCACTGTTGATGATGGAATAAATGCGCTCTTCATTATACTTTTCCACTCTTTCATCAGTCCAACCTGCATGCTTTTCCAGAGGTTTGATGGAATCCATCGGGGAAATGACCTCGTCGAACTGACCATATACATCGTTACTGTCTGTAAGTCTGCGTATTGTGTCATAGTCTGAGGGCAGGATCACGTGAAATTTCTCATGGAACTTCTCCTGCATTTCACTGGCCCACTGTGTTACAAGACCGGTCGGACAAACCACAAGTACTCGGCTGACAAGTCCACGGCTCTTCAGTTCTTTGACAATCATCCCGGCTTCGATCGTTTTGCCGAGACCAACTTCGTCCGCCAGAATATAGCGGATATTGTTTGTCTCCATTGCGCGATTGAGCACATGAAGCTGATGCGGCAACGGGATAATACCGCTTGCCAGTGACGAAAGGAAGCCTCCGGCGGTCTCGTTTTTGATTTTTGAAAGCTGTACAACATATCGCAGATAATTCTCATCATAGCGAATGCTGCCGACTTCTGAATTCAATTGTTCTTCTGTCGCTTTGTAGACATGGCCGGTAGCCGGATTGAAAACCTTGTAGGAAACATAGCCCCATACTTCAATTTTCTCCAGTACCTGCACATTCGCTTGTTCCAACATGTCAAAAGCGAAATCGCCAATTTCCAGCATTACTCTTCACCTCAATCTTTGATACGGCCTAAGCTAATATCGTAGTACATCAATAGATTTGCATCCTCCTGAATTGTCTGCTCCGGCAGACGCTCTGCAATGTCAACAATGGCTTTATAGTTTTTGTCCTTCCACAAACGGGAGAAGCCAACACGGATTGCCTCGGACCGGAACAGTTTTAGCTTGCCCTTGCTGCTCATATAACCTTCGAACTCTTTCCAGAGATTCTTCTCACGCAATTTGGCAACGTCGCCCTCTTTGGTCACATCCGGGATATACCAGCGGCCCTTCTCATCCTGAAGGAAGTTTTCTTCAAGAAGAACAGCCAACTCTGGCATAGATTCATATTGATCTACTGACTTCACTTCCTGCATAAACTTTGGCTGAAGCTGTGCGTATGTCTGTGGCCCGTCAAAATCTTCGCCGAGTCGTTGATAAAGCCATGAAATAGCACTTTTCTCGTTAGTGACAAACATTTCAAATTGAATTGGTTCCACATCTGTCTTAATACGTGCAGTATCGTATTCATTCACTTGGTCTGGAAGAAAATACATTCCATCTCTCTTAAGGAATTTTTCATCCAACCCATGGTAAAAATCCGTTGCATCGATAGGGACAGGAATGCCCTGCATGATATGGTAAGCAACCATTCTGTCAAACAGCAAATATGCTTGTCTTTCTGGAACAAGTTCGATTTTTTCGGCTTTTATAACAACCGTTGGGATATTGTCAAGGTGCTGTCTAACAAATGCCCATGCTGTTTCGACGCTTCCGGCCTCGAGGTTGATTATTTTTTTAAACTCATTTCGGGGCTTATATGCTGAAATAACCAAATCCTGTTTTATCGCTTGAGACGCTCCCTTTACTTGATTAAAACTCCCTTGCTTTTTATCCAGAGTACGAACATCAGCAATAACAAAACCAGCTCGCCCCAATGCTTCCTGAATAGAATTCCAAACTGCATTCTTCGAGTTGTGAAATTCGATAGTAATCCACCTGCCTGGTTTTAATACCCTAAAATATTCCGATAAGCACTGGGTCATAAGTTCTTGGTAATTCAGCAGTGCCTTTTTCTGTGTTTTATTAATAATAGCCTCAGGCTTATTATTCGTGAATACCTTGAGCCATGATTCTGACACGTAGTTCAACTCCGAATACATCAGATTCTCTCCAAACGGAGGGTCAGTAAAGATGTAGTCTACGCTATCATTCGGAATATTTGGCAAATCAGTAGTTGACTGACAGCTGATAATATTGTGCTCTTCATGCACGCTTTGTCGCATGAAATTCAAAACATCGGCAATACGCGACCCAATCATGTAAATGATAGAATACTCAATAGAATTCGAAGGCAAGAACAACGTTCCTGATAGAATTCCTGCTGTCTTCGACAAATTCGTATTAAGCCTGCTCACTGCAATCTTGTGCATTTTACTTCCACGAGGAACAATATCGCCAATCAAGCAGTAGGTTGCTGCGCTTTTTGCTTCATCTGCCAATTTTGACAACACATACAAGTTCGCCTTGGTGAACATCTGATGGACTTGAGTAATTCCAAGTCGAATTGGTTCGATGGTTTTATCTCCCGTAACAAATTCATTCGTAGGATACCAATATGGTATCTTAATATCCTTAATCTTTTGGATTCTAACAAGGTCTTCTGCATCTGGCTTTTTGTCGTATCTCTTTCCAGCATAGGTATACGTTATTTGAACTGGAACCTGCTTTGAGCACTTCAAAACCGCGCCAGACAAATCATCAAAATACTGCTCAACCGCATGAGTGCATTCACGCTTTGTTAACTCTGCTTGGCAATGCGGACACTTGAATTTATCATAAACTTTTCCATGCACAGCATCAACAGCAACATCCCAAAAAACAAACTCCTGACCACAATTTGGGCAGAGCAATGCATCTGACCATACTGTGTAATTAATTTCTCCCATAGATGCAGTAGTAAAGTTCATCTGACCATCCGCAGAACTATGGGCAGTTTGGTACATCCATGCGCACTCTTTCTTTATTTTTTCAAGAATACCGTTAGCTTCTTGCTCGAATGCGTCAATATCGAATTGATGATTATAATTGTAAGAAATAAACGATGCCTCTGGAGATAAGTCGCACAGAATGGCATTTCGATATCCCCATTTTGCATCTTTTATTCCTTTGTAAGCATACTGCATTTCTAAAGATGGGGTTCCGCATTGCTGCGCTGCCACTCCAGTCATACCTGTGCCTGAAAATCCATCCAACACGATATCGCCTGGATTGGTGTAATGCAACAGATAGTTTATGATTGCCTTATACGGCACCTTTGTATGATAACTGTGAGCGTTATATATTGCATCGTTTTTTTGTTCACTTACATCTGCTGCAAACGGTTCTCTGTGATAATCGTCCGTTGCTTCATCATAGGGCGTTCCATTTTCTCGAATAAACTCCTCAATAAACGGATTCGGGCATGCCGTATAATATGGCGCATCAGAAAGAGCAATGATATCTTCATCCTTGGCAATCGGGAATCCCTCAATTCCACGGACTTTATCGATATCCTCCTTAGTTAATTTTCTCGGTTCCATCTTCATTCTCCTTTATGTGGGAATCATACTCTATTGAGAAAGCTATATTTTGCAAAGTTTCTGACAGCAAGACATGGGCAGACTCCAACTTTCCAAAACGTAGAAAATTGTCATCGGGAATCTCGATAGCCACTGCAAGGCGGAACTCCCTCTGATAACTCAAATCAGCATTTTTATACAAAAATCTCTTCTTGCTATTCTCTACAAATGCCTTCATCCTATCAAGTCTGTTCTGTTCGCAATATTCGACCGCATCAAAGATATAGTCGAAACCGTACTTTCCACAAATCGCATCAATTCGGTGTTCTAACTCACGTGCACTTACGACGACACAATACTTACCAAAGAGCTGCGTCATGTTATTATATTCTTCTTCCGAAAAAGGAAATTGAAATACGGCATGATGCTCATCAGCCTCTCTCAGTACCATATCTCTCAAAGGAATACCTACAAAACATACGATTGGGATAATGTCATCGCTCTTGAATTGGAACCTTGCACTTCCACCATCAAATTCCGCAAACAAATCTCCTGTTTCAAAATTGTATATTGAAATTTTCTCTGTTTTGATTGGCAACACCAATTCATACTTGTCGCCCTGTCCACGCTCACCGCAGGCAGTTTCTTTTTCCCTAAAATAACTTGCCGTGTTTCCGAATAAATTTCCATCACACACATCCTGAGCGTATTTTTCTTCACTGCAGAACTTCAAATAAAAATATGGCCTTGTACCAATCAAACCTTCCAACTGACTGAGCAGGTTTTCCTTTCCTTCTGGAGTTATACCCTCATTTTTCATTCCGCTTCACCACGATACGCAGTTTTGCTGTATCTTTTCCCTTGACATAGGATTCCACGATGCTGCTCAGCTTGTTTTTGAACGTAGCCACATCGCAAGGTCCAAGCTCATCCAGCTTTGCAACAATATCCTCCGTATCAATGACCACCGGCTCAAAGCCCTGAAGCAGCGCCTTGATGCTGTTCACGAAGTGATCGTCTACATGCTTTGGCAGTGTCTTGGTGGAAATAAACTCATCGATGACCTTCTGCTGTTCTGCGCTCAAGTACTCCTTCTGGCTAACCACAATCGGGTCAGAGATTGTATTGAGCAACGTATTTGTTCATTCCGTCACCAAATCATCCATACGGATATCAATGTTGTCCAGTTGCCCGGCTACATTTTTTGCTTTGTCTCCATAGGTATAATGGCAGTGAGGGCAAATGTGACTCGTCTTCAACTCAACAGGCGTCAGTTCATAACAGACCTTCAGATCAGCCATATCCTGTTCAATGGCAGTCAGCTTTGCACCTGAAAGGATCTCGATGCTGCGCAGCTTGCGCAGATTTGCCAATGCAACACTTTCCTGCAATTTTCCACGGCGCTTTGCATCCTCGATGTCAAGGCGCTTTTTCTTATGCTCCTCAAAGTACATCGTGATGTATTTATCTTTCAGCTTATCCAGTTCGGTCGTAACCTTCTGCGCTGCCGTTTCACCGGAAGCACCATCTGCGATGTCGTCTCTGATTTCGCGGAAGGCTGCCTTTCCGGCCTCAAGCTCCTGCTTGAAAACTACTCCAAGATCAAGGAACTCAATATTTGCGATATAGCTCACGACTGCAGAGCAATCCGTCTTGAAGGTCACATACTCAGCTACGGTCTTGACGAGTGCAATTTGCTCTGACAGTTCATCAACCTGTTCTCCGGTCAGGCTAAAGTTATTCAATTTCGCTGGCGTATTATATTTTGCAGAGTAGTTGCTGAATTCGTCACGAACGGCAGTGCAGGCTTTCTGCATCCTATCCACTTGCTGTGCGTTTGCCAGCGGCTCACCCCATAGCTCGAAACCTTCCTGCAGCTTACGTGCAGCCAGTACAGAAGAATTGCTCAGCTCCTGTGCCTTTGCAAGCAGCTGCTTCACGCCCTCATCACGGTCATTCGGATTATCCAGCAGCGCGCCATTAATATCCAGCACCTCAAACAGCTTCTTCAGCTCCACCATAGAAATCTGAGCCGGTCTGGACAGATACTTGAACTCATACAGATCCATAACGCCCAGCTTCGGAACCTGTTCAAGATTGGAGGCCGTGATGACTGTACCATTCTTCAGGGTCATCGTTGCATAACCGGCATAAACCATAGACAGAAATACAATCGGTGTAAACAGAAAGCTAATCTTGAACTTCTTATCTTCAAACACATCGCCAAACTTCAACTCAAAAATGTCGGAATAGTTGATAACACCCTGTGGCGGCAGCTTTTTGAGTAAATCAATAAAGTAAGCAGCATACTTGGAACCTTCCGGACGGATTTTATCGCCATCCAGAATACCAAAACTCTGCAACATCAGTGTTGCAGGTTGCGTCTTGCGTCCTGCAAAGTAATCAAAAGCCTGACGGGCATTCTCCGCCATATTCTTTCTGGTGACTTTGGTCTTCATTACAGGGAACTCCGGATACACACCGTCAAAGTATTCATCGAGGCAAACTGATGCTGCAAGATCAACGGTATCCTTGAAATCCATGTCTCTATTGTAGCGGCCCTTCAGCACTTCAATCATCTGGCGTTTCTGGCCCTTATACTGCACTTCAAAGCAAGTGTTCTTATTCTCGCCCAAGTACTTGATGAGCCTCTTACGCACCATTCCAGCCTTGTTCAGATAGGCATCCTTATCCTTGCCTTCGCTGATCTGCGCCAGAGAGTTGGCTGCGGCAAACAGACCGAGCAGCTCCTTAAATTCGTCTGAGGACTTAAAGAAGAAATACACTTCATCTTCCAGATTTTTCACAGCGATTGTAGTTGCGCTGTACGGCGGCATGATGTGGATATAGAAATCTCTCTCCGGCTGGGCCGTGCTACGTTCTCCCGGCAGGCCAAGGAACAGATAGCCTTCACGGAAAATGTTATGGGAATCCCAATTCAGGTCTCGCTGGTAGATTTCAAAGCCCGGGACGTACTGCTTTGCGTCCCAATCCAGACATCCATAAACCAACTGATAGAAGAATCGATTCAACTCGCTATCTGCCATAACAGAAGCTTTCTGCTTAATCTTCTCGTCATAGTCAACAACCTTGTCCACGTCAATGTAGTACTGATTGTTGCCGTCATTGAAGATGATGAACTGACCGGAAACGGTGGTCATGATATCCTTCAAAGTTGTCTTAATCAGAGAAAGCAGAAAGTCTGCATCCTGCTCCGGCATCGGCAGGAAAAGGCACAGATCGTCCTTCATATTTTCAGCAGTCAGGCCGAATTGTACATCCAGACCATTTGTAGTCAAACGGTGCACACTCAGCGCATAAATAATCTTGATTGCCAACGGTTTATAGGCTGGCTTCGGGAAAGCACGATTAATAATGTCCTCCAGCTGCCCGCTGGCAGTAACGACACGATTGATGGTTACATCACTCTTCAGCAGACCATTGGACTTGATTGCAGGCCAGTAATCATCGAAAGAAATAATGCCCGGTGCATTTTCCGGCACTTCTGTATCAAAAATATCACGAATAGTCGTGGAAATATTCTTCAGAATATGTCTGTTCTCAATCAGGTAAATCTTATTAAACACATCAATGTACGAAGGATGAATCGGATACAGATCTACAAACTCCTCCAAGCGAGAGGACATACTGTTGTCCGTCAAATTGATTTCCGCTCGTTCGGTCGATTTATTATCCGGTGTTTTTCAGCTTTTCTCATGCCCAGTCGAATTATTTTATACCTTTCAGTCGGATTCTCTGAGGTAAAAAAATCTGTAGTGAGCCGATAGAACAGGTATCAACTATACATCCTTTTTCGATGAATGAATTGCAAAGAGTCCTGACCTTAAGCCAGGACTCTTTGTAAACTGCCATTCTGCGTGCGCCTGTTCCATACTGGTTCAGAGGCGGAACCTGAGTCGGATGGCATTGATTGCCAGCATGCTGCTTGCGGAATCAAGACATGGGAACACATGGCACGGGTCGGACTGCCCTGCATGGAAACCATTGTAGAGATTCTTCGCAAGTGCAAGGAGGGCTGAGGCCCCGGTGCTGAGCTCCCTGCAGCGGGCAGGGCTTCCCAGCATATGTTCCCTGAAGTCATAAATATTTCCCGAATTATCATAAAGGTCATCGTTGCCCGAAAGGATAAAGAAGAATGAGATCCTTTCCACATCCTGGCAGCGGGTCCCGTCTGTCAGGACCATCTTTTCAAAACGTTCCCTGTGGCTGCTGTCCAGAAAATAGCCGCTGTCCCCGTAATCCATGTGCGTGCCCCCTCCTTATCCCAGCTCGCAGTCGTTGACTGCCTGCATGACAGTATCCGTATTGATGGTCTCAAGGCCGCTGCTGTTGCCGATCAGCAGGCTTGCATTGCACAGCTTCCCGATCAGGCGGGGCGTCCCGTTGGCAGAGTTGAGGATGGCCTCGACTGCGCTGTCCTCGAACACGGGCTGCGTGCATCCCGCGCCCTTCAGCTTCTCTGCGATATACCGGCGTCCTTCTTCCTTGGTAAGGCCGTCGAGGTTGTAGTTCATGACGATCCTCTGGCGGAACGGCTCATGGATCCCGAGGCGCAGCGTGTTGTTGAGGTTCGGGAGTCCCACCAGGAGCACGACGGCCCGGTCCCTGGAATCCATCTCGAAATTAAAGAGGATCTTCATGTCGTTCAGGATCCCGGCGGAAATGTAGTTCGCCTCGTCGATGATGATCACCGGGGTCTGCTTTTTTTCTGCTGACAGCCTCAGGATCTCTTCCTGTATCAGCCGGAAGTTCTTTGATTTCTGGTAGGCGGGTATCCCTCCCATCTGCGTGACGAGGTTCTGGTAGAACTCCGTCACGGTGAGGGTGGACAGGCTGCTGTAGATGACCTTGTACAGGGACGGGTTCAGCTTCCGCGACCAGTCCCTCACGACCGTCGTCTTCCCCCTCCCCGGCCCGCCGGTCAGGATCCCGAACCCCTTTGTCCTGTTCAGGTAGTCGAGGCGGAAGGATGCCTCACGGTATTCCTTCGTCTCGACCGTGATTTCCTTCGAGTTCTTGAGGAACGGGTTGAATTCAAGCCCGTACCTCGCCGTGTAGTCGATGTCCGCATTCATGATCCCGCACCTCCTGTCAGATGGAACTTGTTCCGCCGGATGCCCGCATTCTCCTGCTTGTTGAGGAGGTGCACCGGCGTGAGCCCCCCGTCCGCCTCAACGACGTAGAACCTCTCCATATCGGGGGAATAGCGGAGCCGGATCCTCCTGCGGGCGAACCTGCAGTCGACCTCGTATTCCACCTGGCCGACGGTGATGACGGAGTCCGCGGATACGGTGCGCTCGATCTCAAGCAGGAAATCCGTATCGAGCTTCTCCTCCGGGATCCGCCGGATCTGCCCGGGCTCTGAAAAGAACCTCTCCTGCGGTGTCTTCCCCCCAAGGGAGGAATGCGGCGTCCTGTTATATTTCAGGACGTACGAATCGAGGGAAAGGCGGAGCGCGTCGATGGAGCTGAACTCATGCATGTCAAGGGCGGCCATCCACTGGTCCTTCATCGTCCTGAACCACCGCTCGATTTTCGATTTCCCAACCGGATCGTAGGGCTGGCAGTAGCTCAGCGTCGTGCCGATCCTGGCGGCAAGCAGCTCCATCTGGTGGTTGCGGTAGGGCTTGCCGTTATCGAACCGGAACACCTTCGGCCGCCCATACTTGGCAATCGCCGATTTCTCCACGGACATCAGGCTGACGAAGCTGTCATTGGGGAAGATACCAGCGCCGGTGACGAAGCGGCTCGCATCGTCGATCAGGGCTACGATGAATACCCGCCGTTTTTTCCCGTCCGCCTGGAGGAGCCAGGGGCCGACACTGCTGTCCCCGCACCACACCTCGTTGATATGCGGGCGCTCATAGCGCCGCATGTCCCGCTGGCCCGTGCCCCGCTCCTCCGCCTCCATCTGCCGGATGAACCGGCAGACGGTCGATTCGGAGACCGCGCCTGGCGGGAACGTGCCGTCATCGTTCAGGTTCCTGTGGATCGCGGCGGCGCTCATGCGCGGATAATGCGTCTTCAGGTAGCGGATCCTTTCCCGTGCGTCGTCATCCAGCCTCCGGCTCCTCCCTGCATCGGAACGCGCGGCCGGCACCAGGGCATCGAACCCCTTCTTCCGGTACATGAGGTACCACTTCTCAATCGTGTCGGGCGACGGGTGGCGCAGGCTCCCGTCCGGGTACTGGATCCCTTTTTCCGCCCTGTCGGCATAGTACTCCCGGTTGCTCTTGTAGTTCTCGGCCAGTCCGGCGACCAGCGGGGCGATCGCAGCATACCTGGCAAGCGCGATCCCCTGTTTCGTTTCTTCTTTCATTTGATTCCCACCTCCTGGGGACAGTTTAGGCGGGATCCGGCGGATGTCCCAAGCAATGTCATGTTGGTGCCGGAAAAAGTTCATTGGGGAGCTTTTTAATCTGCATGAACTGGCAGCCGAACCTGCGGAAGCAGCGGCGGACAAGATGCAGGGCATCGGAAAGGGGGAGGCATTCCGATGCGGAACGCTGTTCCCACGCCCTGCGGAAACGCCGCAGGACGGAGGAGATGTTGTTCTCGTCGATATCGCTGTTGCGCCCCATGAGGCCCGCATAGCCCGTCCCGGCTGCATGGAGCCGGATGATCTCCATCTGGTCCGGAAGGCATATCTGGGAGTAGGGGACAAGAAAGGAAGGGAAGAGGGCATGGGTATGGCCGCAGCCCGTGCAGCGGACACGGCGGATACGGATCCGGAACGGGCCGTCAGGGGACTTCACTGTGCGGATGTAGGCTCCATGCCCTGCAAGGGATCCGCAGTGCCGGCATACCGGGCAGACCAGCAGCCGCGGGTCAACGGCTTCCACCGAATCATTATAGGATTCCTGCGAATATGGATTGCAATATGGCGCTTCAATTGTTATCATTATGTCGCGGATGCAGGGAATGCCCCTGTGTCTGTGCGGGAAGGCAGGGGGTTACTTTGGTCGGTTTGGCCCCTGCCTTCTGTTTATGCTACAGAAGGTATAATAATACGGAATGCCCCTCTGGAAAACAGTCTGACGGAAAATCCATCAGAATATTTTCAGAGGGGCATCTTTTAATCTGCCTTAAACCTTTTCAAAACATGGCCTGTAATTTGCCGGTCAATA